>CAZFTZ010000026.1:0-3841 GCA_964521875.1 uncultured Cellulomonas sp.
AGAGGATCCACACTGCCCTAGCTCTTGATCGATGCCGCTGGGAAGCTCATGTCGTGGCGAAGAAGACAGAGCTGCGCACCTGGGTACTCGAGGCGGTACGCGCACATGGCGGGTCGGCCGGCCCCGTTGACGTGTGCAAGCACATCTGGTCGGAGCACGAGGACGAGCTCAGGGAGTCCGGCGACCTGTTCTACACGTGGCAGTACGACATTCGCTGGGAAGCACAGAAGTTGCGCGACGAGGGCCTGCTCGTGAGCGTCCACGGTGATCGGCGCACTCCGTGGAGCCTGGCGAACACGCATCCGGCCGACGAGCGCGGTGGGCGCTAGCAGCTGGGAGTTCAGCCGCGCTCCAACAGTGCCGATGACCACCGTCGGGGGTGGTCGCAGGTGGGGGAGCCGGGGGCCGGAGCAGAGGACCAGGCGTCGCGTCGAGCGCGGCGCATCGCGCGTCTTCGCGACGAGGCGGCGCACGGCGCCGAGGTGGACGACGCGCTGCTCCGGCGGGCGATCGCCGATCAACGCGCCTGGTCAATCGGCGCCGAGGGCGAGCGCCAGGTTGCCGAGGTCTTGACGCGGATGCAGCGCTACGGCTGGACGGCACTCCACGACGTCCGCTGGCCGGGTCGGCCACGGGCCAACATCGACCACATCGCCGTCGGTCCTGGTGGTGTCGTCGTCATCGACGCCAAGAACTGGTCGGGCACGGTGACGGTCCGCGACGGTGTCCTGCGCCAGAACGGCTACCAGCGGCGACGCGAGAGTGACGGAGTCGCAGAAGCGGCCGCCGCGATCACCACACTGCTCGCCCCGCAGCACCGGACCGCAACGCGGGCCGTGCTCTGCCTCGCCTCACAGGAGCAGGGCGTCGAGTCTGTTCCTGGCGTCGACGTCGTCGGTCGATGGCAGCTTCCCGATCATCTGCTCGCCATGCCCGTGCGCCTGACCGTGTTCGAGGTCGCCGAGATCGCGAGCTTCCTGCGGAACCAGTTGGACCGCTCGCCCCGGCCCGGCAAGAGTCGACGCCGGAGCGGCACTCCGCGGCCTGCTCGTCGGACGCCTGCGAGGTCGGCGCAAGCATCGACCCGGGCAGCCAAGCTTGTGCAGTTGGCGTTGACGCTGACCGCCCTCCTGGTGGCGTACTTCCTCGTCGCACACCTACTGCCGAGCCTTCTGGCCACCTCGATGCGTCACTAGGGCAGACCGCGCCGAAGGGAACACCCGCACCATCCGCCCTTGTCCGGGACGTCACCGCGCAGGTCGGTACCCCGCGCCACACCCTCCGCCGCTGAGAGCGGCCACGCCGAGAGGCGTCCATCGGCACGGGCACTCCGAGGCGCCGCCCGGCCGGAGACCACCCGCCCTAGGATCGACGATCATGACCTCGTTCCACCGCCCGATGATGCTGTCGAAGCTCCACCGCGTCACCGTCACCCAGGCGGACCTCGACTACGTCGGCTCGATCACCGTCGACGAGGAGCTGATGGAGGCGGCGGACATGCTGCCCAACCAGCAGGTGGACGTCCTCGACATCGACAACGGCGCGCGCCTGACCACCTACGTCATCCCGGGCCCGCGCGGTGGCCGCGACATCACGATCAACGGCGCGGCGGCGCACCTGGTCGGAGTCGGCGACAAGGTCATCGTCATCGCCTACGGCCTCCTGTCAGACGAGGACGCGCACCGCCACACCCCGCGCGTGGTCGTGGTCGACGAGCACAACGACGTCGTCGACCCGGCCCGCTAGCGACAAGCGGCGGCCGGAGGCACACTCGATCGATCCACGGTCACCGGGAGCCGCTATGACCGACCGCACCATCCAGCCGCTCACCCCCGCCACCTGGCCCGCCTTCGAGGCGCTCGTCGCCAAGCACAACGGCGTCTTCGGCGGCTGCTGGTGCTGCTGGTTCCACGACGACACCGAGGTGGACGGCAAGCGCGCCCTCGGCGGGCAGGGCTTCAAGCGGCGCATGGTCGACGAGGGGATCGCACACGCGGCGCTCGTGCTCGACGGCGACCGGGCGATCGGCTGGTGCGAGTACGGGTCGCCGGCGGAGCTGCCGCACATCTACCACCGCAAGGAGTACGACGAGACCACGGCGAACCCGGCGCCGTACCGGATCACCTGCTTCTTCGTCGACCGCGACCATCGCCGCCAGGGTGTCGCGACGGCGGCTCTGCACGGTGCGCTCGACCTCATCGCGCGAGGCGGCGGCGGGCTGGTCGAGGCGTTCCCGATGAACGGGCTGGAGAAGAAGACCTCGTCGTCCTTCCTCTACAGCGGTCTGCGCAGCACCTTCGAGGCGGCCGGCTTCGAGTACCAGCGCCCGATCGGCACCAAGCGCTGCGTGATGACGCGCCTGGTCACAGCGGCCTAGCACGCTCCCGCACGTCCAGCTCGTGGTGGTGGAACTCGTGCCCCAGCCACACCAGAGCGTCCGCGACGTCGCCCTCGCCCCAGTCGTCGTGCCGGTACGTCGCCGCGCGCCCGACGCGTGAGGTCTCCTCGAGCAGCCGCTGCACTCCACCGCGCACCGCCCACAGGCCCGGCGCGGTGTGAAGATGCCGGTAGCCACGGGCGTCCGCCAGCTCGTCGGGATCCCACGGGACCAGCAGCGACCCGGGCTCGACGAGGATCTGCTGCCACCGCTCGGCCCACCCGTCGGCGAGGTCGGCCAGGTGGTACAGGTACCCGGACGCGGGCCAGGACCCGTCCGGCTGCGCCGCCGTGCCGTCGCGCCCGACGAGCGAGGACGCCAGCCTGTCCGGGCTCCCGACGATCAGCGCGAGCGCGTCCTCGAAGGTCGTGGCCCAGTCGTACCCGCAGCGCGCGCAGACCGCCGGGGGTCGGCCGTCGTACAGCCAGTCGAGCGCCCCGACGAGGAACGGCGTGCGCGCCACCCGGCCAATCTAGGCGGCGTCGAGCGCCGCCAGCACCGGGGCGAGCGACGAGATCGACTCCGGGGTGATCGGGTCGAGCACCAGGGACGGCGACGAGCCCCCCGACCACTGGCAGCGGGCCGACGACGGCGGGTCTTTCGACCGATGCGTCCGGTTCGCCGCACCTCCACGCTCGTCGCCATGAACGTCCCCGTGAGCCACGCCGACCTGCTCGACCGCCCGCTGCCCGCGGCGCTGACCACGCACTTCGCCGAGGGCCGGCTGCAGTCGACCGTGGTGTGGTTCTGGCGCGACGGCGAGGCCGTCTGCCTCACGACCATGCAGGAGTTCGTCAAGGCGAGGAACCTGCGCGAGCGGCCGCTGGCCACGCTCGTCGTCTGGGACTCCGACGGCCGCTGGCTGGAGCTGCGCTGCGCCGTCGCACGGGTGGAGCAGTCGCCCGCGGAAGCGCTCGCCACCTGCCACGACGCCGGCTTCCGCTACTGCGGCGTCCGGCCCTACTTCGGCGCGGTGGTGCCGGCCGCGTGGGCGGAGAAGGAGCACCCGGTGACGTTCCGGTTCACGCCGCGAGTCGTCACGGCGGGCACCGTCGCCGAGCCGGCCCCCGGTGCGCTGCCCGACGAGCGCGCGCTACCGAGGTCGGACGGCGAGCGGACGGCGACCGGCAGCCATCCGGAGCCGGCGGACGGCGAGCCGACCGTCCCGGCCGACCACCTCGACCTGCTCACCGGTCCGGCCGTCCGATGGCTCGCCACCCGCGCCCAGGACGGCCACGCCCGGGTCCAGCCGGTCGCCACCGTGCTCGTCGTCGGCAGCGGCCGCGACCCCGGCCGCGTCGTGGTCCGCCCGACGAAGGAGCAGACCGACGACCTCGCGCTCGACCCCCGCGCCACCCTGCTCGTCGTCGACCGTCACGACACCGTCCGCTGGGTGGAGCTGCG
>CAZFTZ010000027.1:0-2553 GCA_964521875.1 uncultured Cellulomonas sp.
CGGCACCTGCGCCGCACCCGGCTCGTCGGGCGCCGCGAGCCGAGCTCCGGCCGCGATGCCCGACGAGCCCTCCGCCGCCCGCCGCACCGCGGGAGCCCATCGCTCCCGGCCGCGCGCCGACCCACGGACCAGCACGGTCCGCGCCGCGGGCACCACGTCGACGACGCCCTCCGGCGGCGCCGCCCGCAGCGCCGCGCCGACACGGGCGACCGCTCCGGCGTCCGGCAGGTCGACGAGCAGCCCGTCCTCGCCGACGAGGTGCCACCGCCATCCGGCCGGGCCTGGGCCCGAGGGCTCGCCCAGCCCGGGCGGCGCGGTCCCCGCAGGCTCGTCGGGCAGCGCGGTCACGCGGTCAGCCCTCGCCGCGGATCTCGGTGAGCCGGCTGCGGAACGCGGCCACCTCGACTCCCGCCGCCGCGAGCGCCGAGCGGACCGCGGAGGCGATCTGCACCGACCCGGGGGTGTCGGAGTGGACGCACAGCGACTCCGCGGGCACGTCGATCACCGTGCCGTCGACCGCGACGACCTTGCCTTCGGTCGCGATCCGCACCGCGCGCTCACCGGCCAGCACCGGGCTGGTGACCAGCGACCCGGGCTCGCCGCGCGGCACCAGCGTGCCGTCCGGCCGGTAGCCCCGGTCGACGAACGCCTCGCGGACGGTGGGGATGCCGGCTTCCTCGGCCAGCGCGAGCAGCCGCGAGCCCGGCAGGCCGACGATCACCAGCTCCGGGTCGTGGTGCCGCACGGCGTCGACCACCGCCTGCGCCTGCCGCTCGTCGTGCACGACGCGGTTGTAGAGCGCGCCGTGCGGCTTGACGTGGGTCATCGCCCCGCCGACCGACCGCGCGAGCGCCCCGACCGCGCCGAGCTGGTAGAGCACCTGCGCCATGAGCAGCGGACCCGGCACCTCCATCGGCCGCCGGCCGAACCCGTCCCAGTCGTCGTACGCGGGGTGCGCGCCGATCGCGACCCGGTGGCGCACCGCGAGGGCGCACGTGCGGGCGATGAGCAGCGGGTCACCGGCGTGGAATCCGGCGGCGACGTTCGCGCTGGTCACCAGGCCGAACAGGGCCTCGTCGGGCACCGGGCCCTTGCGCCAGGGGCCGTCGCCCTCGCCGAGGTCCGCGTTGAGGTCGATCCGCACCTGCTGATCCTCCCGCGCCTCGGCCCGACGGGCACAGGTCCCCCATCCGGCTTCCCCGCCTGGGTGATAGCACCTATGACTCGGTGTTTTCCGCCACTCGCATCACTCAGCCAGCACACAGCCGGCCGAATGGGGAGGTGCCGGGGGTACGGACATGTCCGACAAGCACAGAGGAGTGCACATCGTGGTCACCACCAGTACCGCCGTGGCGGCTGTCACCGCGACGCGGCCCCGGCTCCGTCTCTCCGTCTTCGGCAAGATCATGTCGCTGGTGCTGCTCGCCGGCGTCGTCACCGTCGCGCTCGGCAGCTACGCCGCCGTGACGATCGAGGACATCCGCGCCGACACCGACCGCCTCGCGACCGTCCAGGACGAGGTCGGCACCTCGCTGTCGGCGATGCAGGACGCGCTGTGGAACGTCCGCAACCTCATCACCGCGGTGGGCGCCTACCCGCCGGACCAGAAGCAGGCCCAGCTCGAGAAGCTCGACGCCGGGGAGAAGGACCTCGACACGGCGATGACCACGTTCCACAACCAGTACATCGCAGCGTTCGGTGTCGAGCCGACCGGGTGGGAGGACTACACCGCCGCGCTGACGGCCTACCGCGACGGCGTCAACGGCCAGCTCAACCCGCTCGCGCTGCAGGACCAGCGCGAGGAGTGGGCATCCGTCCGCGCCGGCATGGCCGACCTGGGGACGACCATGGTGAACGACCTCGCCGCGGTCGGCGACGAGGTCCACGACAGCCTCGCCGCGGTCGCCACGTCGGCCGACCGCGAGGCGCGCACCGCCGTGGTGGTCACGATCGTCGTCATCGCCGCCGGCATCCTCGCGACCACCGCCATCGGCGTCGCCATCGCCCGATCGATCCGCGGGTCCGTCACCGAGGTGAAGCGGTCGGTGGACGCGATCGCGCAGGGCGACCTCACCGTCACCCCGGAGGTCCACTCCGGCGACGAGCTCGGCGCGATGGCGGGTGGGCTCGTCACGGCGCTCGTCGCGCTGCGTGACCTGGTCGGCGGCGTGGTGCAGAGCGCGCAGACCGTCGCGTCCTCGTCCGAGGAGCTCTCGGCGGCCGGCACGCAGGTCGCCGCTGGCTCGGAGGAGACGTCGACGCAGGCCGGTGTGGTCGCGGCGGCGGCCGAGCAGGTGTCCCGCAACGTCCAGGCGGTCGCCGCGGGCGCCGAGCAGATGGGCGCCAGCATCCGCGAGATCGCCCACAGCGCCACCGAGGCGTCCCGAGTCGCGGCCGCCGCGACGCAGGCCGCCGCCGCCGCGACCGACCAGGTCAGCCGGCTCGGCACGTCGAGCCAGCAGATCGGCGAGGTCGTCAAGGTCATCACGACGATCGCCGAGCAGACCAACCTGCTCGCACTCAACGCCACCATCGAGGCGGCGCGCGCCGGGG
>CAZFTZ010000028.1:0-7499 GCA_964521875.1 uncultured Cellulomonas sp.
GCGTACTGCGGGTCGCGGTAGTAGGCCTCGTCGGGCAGCCCCAGCCCGGACTGCGTGAGGTGGACGACGTACCGCTCCGGCGCCTTGGCGTCGTTGTCGACGAAGAACGCCACGGCCGCCACGCCGCCGGTGCGCTGCAGCCCGCCGAGCACGGTGAGCAACGCGCCCTTGTCCGCAGCGGCGCGCACCGGCGCAAGGTCCTCCTCGAGCGGGGCCAGGCCGAGCGCCTCGATCCGCTCGGTGTCCATGAACGAGGCGTACGCGGCGCCGATCTTGGCGTGCTCCTCGTCGGCAGTCCCGGCCTTCACCTGCTCGCCGAGGTCGGTGATGATGTCGCGGACGTGCTCCTGCGCCTCGTCGTGCAGCGTGCGGAACGAGCCGTCGATCGCGCGGTCCGGCGGGATCTCGTGGCCGGCCCACCAGCGCCCGTTGACGTGGCGGAACAGGTCGTCCGCCGGCCGGACGGCGGGGTCGAGGTCGGAGGGGTCGATGCCGCTGCTGGTCATGACCCCAGCGTACGGGCGGCCGGCGACACGCCCGGGCGGGCCGGTCCCCGGCTGCGGCAGGATGACGCCATGCGCATCCACGTCGCCTCCGACCATGCCGGCTTCGACCTCAAGGCCGCGCTCGTCGCGCACCTGCAGCAGGCCGGGCACGATGTCGTCGACCACGGCGCCCATGTCTACGACGCCCAGGACGACTACCCGCCGTTCTGCTTCTCCGCCGGCGAGGCGGTCGTCGCCGACCCCGGCTCGCTGGGCGTCGTCATCGGCGGCTCCGGCAACGGCGAACAGATCGCCGCGAACAAGGTGACCGGCGTGCGCGCCGCACTCGCCTGGAACCACGCCACCGCCACGCTCGCCCGCCAGCACAATGATGCCAACGTCGTCGCCGTCGGCGCGCGCCAGCACCCGCTCGACGAGGCGATCGCCCTGGTCGACGCCTTCCTCGCCGAGCCGTTCAGCCACGACCCGCGCCACCAGCGGCGCATCGACCAGCTGGCGGACTATGAGTCCGCGCGCTGAGGCCCGCTGAGACGCTGCCCGACGAGCGCGCGTCGATGAGCGGCGAGGCCGACGACTACGCGGAGGCGGTGCTCGACCTCGTCGACCGCATCCCGCCCGGCCGGGTGATGACGTACGGGCTGATCGCCGAGGTGGTCGCCGAGCGGCTCGGCCGTGGTGGCCCGCGCCAGGTGGGCCACGTGCTGGCCGGCTCGGGCGGGTCCGTGCCGTGGTGGCGGGTGGTCAACGCCGCCGGCTCACCGCCCGCACCCTACGCGCACGACGCCCTCGACCGGCTGCGCGCCGAGGGCACGCCGCTGACCGCCGACGGCGCCCGCGTCGCAGTGCGCCGTGCCGTGTGGTGGCCCGAGGAGTGATCAGAACACCCAGCTGCACACCGGCGCGAGCGGCGAGGAGAACGCGGTGGCAGCCGCGGCGGCCGCGCCCGGCCGCAGCTCGGTGACCAACCCGGCGCCGGCCAGCGCCGCGAGCGACCGGCCGCCGAGGTAGGCGGCACCGAGCTCCCTCACGTCGAGTGCGAGGTCGGCGGCGTCCTCGGTCCGCGTCACCTGCGCCGGCGCCCAGCCGTCGTCGGCCGGCGCTCCCGTGACCAGGCGCCACCGCCCGGTGTTCGCCGGCAGGCGCTCGTCGCGCACCTCGAGGACGGCGTCGAGCGGCGCGCGGTAGCGCCGGCCGGACAGCGCGGCCGGGACGTCGAGCAGCCGCACCCACAGGTTGTCGGTGACCCTGGGCCGCGCGGCGCGTGTGTCGACCAGCAGCTGGGTGATCGGGTCGTCGGTGGCGAGCATCGGGCTGGCGACCTCCGTGGTGAGGTCCAGGTCGAGCACGAACGACCACAGCCGACGGGCGGCCGCCGCGTCCAGCGCGACGAGCTCGCGCACCGTCACCGAGAACTCCGGTCCGCCGTCGCCCCACTTCTCCTTGCGGCGCAGCAGCGCGTAGCCGCGTGGTGCGCCGTCCGGCGCGTGGACCGTGGCGATGCGCAGCGGCTCGCCGCCGTCGCGCCACGGCGGCGGGTCGGCGACCCGGTTCGACCGGAGCTGCTCCGAGTCGCGTGTCGCCCAGCCGGGTCGCCCTGCACCGGCCGCGCGGTGGAGGGAGTCGACGAGCTCGCGGTGGGCATCCGGCTAGACCGTGGCGAACCGCACCCTCAGCTCGTCGGCCCCGGTGACCGGCCGGAGCGCCGCTCCGCGCGGCAGCGTCAGCCGCAGGTCGTCGGCGGCCAGGCCGTAGCCGAACCGGCCGTAGATCGCCGGCTCGGCCGCGAACAGCGCGGACACCGGCTCGCCGCGCTCCAGCGAGCGCGAGAAGTGCGCGTCGATCATCCCGGTGAGCAGACCGCGGCGGCGGTGCTCCGGCCGCACACCGACCCAGGTCAGCCCCGAGCAGGGGACGGCGCCGCCCGGCACGGGGAGCGTGAACGCGTACGACGCGTGCACGGCGGCCAGCTCGTCGGCCGCCTCGACGGCGACCGTCCGGGCGCCCCACTCCAGCGCCGGAGGCGCCTGCTCGAGCACCACAGGGTCGGGGCCCTGCGCCCACGTCAGCTGGTCGGCACCGATGAACTCGTCCCTGCGGTCCTCGCCGACGACGACGAGCCGGTACCCCTGCGGAAGACTCATGCTCGCCATCGTGCCGGTCCCGTCGCGCCCGTGGCCAGCGGATTCAGATGTAGATCGCCGGGTCGTCCGCGTAGTCGTCGGCCGTCAGGGGCTTGACGTGGAACCGGACCTTCGCCGGCACCCCGACGGCCGACGCGCCCGGCGGCACGTCGTGCACGACGACGGCGTTGGCACCGATCCGCGCGTCGTCCCCGATGTAGACGGGGCCGAGCACCTTGGCACCGGTGCCGATCATCACGCGGTCGCCGACGGTCGGGTGGCGCTTGCCGTGCCGCATCGACGTGCCGCCGAGCGTGGTGCCGTGGAACATCACCACGTCGTCACCCACCTCGGCCGTCTCGCCGATGACGACGCCCATCCCGTGGTCGATGAACAGCCGCCGGCCGATCCGCGCACCGGGGTGGATCTCCACCCCGGTGATCGCGCGGACGGCCTGGGACAGCAGCCGGGCGGGCAGGCGCAGCGCGGGCTCCTGCCACATCCGGTGGGCGACGCGGTAGCCCCACACCGCGTGCACCCCGGGGTAGCCCAGGGCGACCTCGAGGCGGGTGCGTGCCGCGGGGTCGTGGGAGTGGGCGGCCTCGAGGTCCTCGCGGAAGGCGACGCGCAGCGGGGTGTGGGTCATGTCAGTCGAGCAGGTCCTGGTAGAGGACGGTGGACAGGTACCGCTCGCCGAAGCTCGGGATGATCGCGACGATGAGCTTGCCGGCGTTCTCCGGCCGGTTGGCGAGCTGGATCGCGGCGGCCAGCGCGGCGCCCGACGAGATGCCGACCAGCAGGCCCTCTTCCTTGGCGGCGCGGCGCGCGTACTCGATCGCCGTGTCGGCGTCGACGTCGATCACCTCGTCGTAGATCGTCGTGTCGAGGATCTCGGGGACGAAGTTGGCGCCGATGCCCTGGATCTTGTGCGGCCCGGGTGCGCCGCCGTTGAGGATCGGCGACTCCTTGGGCTCGACGCCGACGACCTTCACACCGGGCTTGCGCGCCTTGAGCACCTGGCCGACGCCGGTGATGGTGCCGCCGGTGCCGATGCCGGCGACGAAGATGTCCACCTGGCCGTCGGTGTCGGCCCAGATCTCCTCGGCGGTCGTCGTGCGGTGGATCTGCGGGTTGGCCTCGTTGGCGAACTGGCGGGCGAGGATGGCGCCCGGGCGCTCGGCGACCACTTGCTCGGCACGGGTGACGGCGCCCTTCATGCCCTCGGCGGCCGGCGTGAGGATCAGCTCGGCGCCGAACGCGCGCAGCAGGGCCCGGCGCTCCTTCGACATCGACTCCGGCATGGTCAGCACCACGTGGTAGCCGCGCGCCGCGCCGACGAAGGCGAGCGCGATGCCGGTGTTGCCGCTGGTCGCCTCCACGATGGTGCCGCCGGGCTGCAGCGCGCCGGACGCCTCCGCGGCGTCGACGATCGAGACGCCGATGCGGTCCTTGACCGAGTTGGCGGGGTTGTAGAACTCGAGCTTGCCGACGACGGTCGCCGGGGCCCCGTCGGTGATCTTGTTGATGCGGACGAGCGGGGTGTTGCCGATGAGCTTGGTCGCGTCGTCGTAGATGCGGGACATGGAGGTTCCTTCGCTGGTCAGGTCTGGGGTGGGTTCGGGCGAGGGCCGTGCACCGGAGGGCGAGCGCTGATCGAGTGGGGGGCGAACCCCTGGGCGCCCGACGAGGGCAGGCGCAGGCCGGTCAGCGCTCTACAGACAGAGACAGCAGCGCGCGTCGGTGCGCGCGAGGAGGGAGCCGGCGGCGTGCTGCGCGCTCATCGCTCTCCTCCGTGGTCCCGGACGGTTGCCGACCGGGAAGCGGGACGGCGGCTCGCCGTCTTCCTCGGTGTGACGGTAGCCGTAACACCGCAGGACACGCAAAGGTTCCCGGCCTTGCCCCGGTTCGTCGGTGGTTACAGCGAGTAGTCGAACGCCAGCCGGAGCCGGTCGCCCCGGAACACGATCGTCGAGTACTCGAACGGCCGCTCGCCGTCGTCGGAGATGACGTCGTGCAGCAGCAGTGCCGGGTCGCCGCGGTGCATGTCGAGCTGCCTGGCCTCGGTGCCGGTGACGGCGACCGCTTCCAGGTGCTCGGAGACGTGCCGCATCGGCAGGCCGTAGTTCTTCTCGAGGATGACGCACAGCTGCTCGGCGACGACGTCGTGGTCGTCGAGCGCCGGTGCGAGCGCCGCGGGGACGTGCGAGCGGTGGATGCTGATCGGCTCGCCCTGCACGGACCGGACCCGGACGATGACGTAGACCTCATCGCCCCGGGCCAGGCCCAGCCGGTCGCGGACGACCGACGACGCGGTCTCCCGCTCGAAGCTGACCAGACGGGTCGTCGTCGAGTAGCCGAGCGCCTCGAGCTGCTCGCGGATGCCGCGGTAGGCGGGGGAGACCGCGCTGATCTTGGTGGGTGCGACGTAGGTGCCCTTGCCCGGGACGCGCAGCAGCAGGCCGTCGTTGACCAGCTTGGTCAGCACGCCGCGCACCGTCATCCGGCTCAGCCCGTACATCCGGTTGAGCTCGTTCTCCGACGGGATGCGCTGGTTGGGCTGCCACTCGCCGCTGCTGATCTTGCCGGACAGGATCTGCTCGAGCTGCGCGTAGAGCGGTACCGCGGAGTCGCGTTCCAGCACCTCGGTCATGGGGCTCTCCCTCCTGACGGCGCATCGTAGCCAGCGCTCGTCGGCCGGTCCGGGACCTCCGGCGAACCTGGCCCGTGATCGATGGCCGCCAGCAACCTATACCTGTATAGTCAGCAACGGCCCATCGAGGACCGTCGCCACACCGTCGAGGCGAAGGAGTCCCGCCATGGAGACCGCGACGCTCGTCCCGCCGCTCGCGCCCGTGCATACGGTCCGCGGGCTCGGCCTGCCCGCCGTGCGCGGCCAGGAGGCCGACGTCGACCGCGTGCTCGCCCAGCCGCTCGACCCCGGGGCCGCCGAAGACCTCCGCCGTCACGCGCGTGGCCTGGGGGTGACCGACGAGTTCGCCCACGTGGTGCGGCTCTTCGCGACCCCACCGGGCCACACGCCTGCCGGGTTCCGCATCACGTCGGAGCTCGAGGCGGACGGCACGTTGCGGTTCGGCCTGCGCCGGGACATCTCGTACGACGCCGACGGCGCGCTGCGCCCCACCGGCCAGCTGTTCAGCGTCGACTCCGCGAACCCGTACGAGATCGCGCCGGTCGCCCCGCTGGTCGCCAACCTGACGTGCAACCCGTCGATCATCTGGGACCTGTTCCTCTCCGACCCGACGAAGAACGTCGGCGGGGCGTTCAAGGACCGCGACGACGTCATGACGGAGATCGCGCGCATCCTCGGTCCCGGCGCGGACATGAGCCTGGAGCTCGAGGACCCGTTCGACGACGTCGAGCGAGTGCTCGACGAGGCGGAGCACCTGCGCGAGCTGGTGACGCCCTACCGGTGCGTCATCAAGGTGCCGCACACCGGCCCGGTCAACGCCGCGAACGCCCCGGCGCTGCTGGAGGGGGACGGCCACCTCGACGTCCGGTACGACGAGCCCGCGACGGCCGACGCCTTCCGTGGCCACGACCTCGCCCTCACGCTGCGTGAGCACGGCTTCCGCATCAACTTCACCCTGATGTTCGAGCCGTACCAGGCGCGGCTGGCGCTCCAGGCGCGGCCCTACTTCATCAACTCGTTCGTGCGGCACCGGATGTTCCAGTCGCAGCGGATGGCCGCCCTGCTGGAGGAGCACGCGGCGACGCGGGACGAGGCTCCGCTCGTCGCGCTGCGCGCCTACCTGCTGGAGAACGACTACCTCTCGACCAAGGATGCCGCGATGGACCTCGCCGAGTGCCGGCGGATCGCCGAACGCGTCGTCGCCTACCGCCGCATCCGCGAGCCGGAGGGTGCCGACGGCCTGGACCACGCCCGGCACAACCTGCGGGTGCTGCGCGACGCCAACCTGCCGGACACCCGGCTGATCATCTGCTCGATGGAGGGGGACCGGAACTACCCGGACATCGATCGGATGCTCGCCGAGCCGGAGTTCGCGGACATGACGCGTCGCGTGGTCGTCACGGCCGAGCCGGGGTACCTGGCGAGGTTCACCTCGACCAACCAGGTGGTGTCCTACCAGCGCCGGTTCCTGCGCGCCGCGGCGCACACGAAAGCGGCCCGGGCCACCGCTGGTCGTTCGTGAGTAGACCTGTCTAGACTGCCGCCATCCCGGCAGGGTCGGACGCCCGGGGCTCGCGACGAAGGGGTCGGGATGATCGCGTCGACGTCGGCACTGGCCAGGCACGGCCGTGAGAACGGGTACGCGGTCCCTGCCGTCAACGTCCTGGACGACATCAGCCTGCGCGCGGTGGTCGCGGCTGCCGTGGCGGCGTCCGCGCCGATGATCATCCAGATCTCGGTGAAGACGGTGAAGCAGCTCGGCACCGAGCTGACGACGACGACCTTCCGGCTCGCCGCGCAGGACGCCCCGGTCCCGCTCGCGCTGCACCTGGACCACTGCCCGGACCGCGCGGTGATCTCCGACGTCGTGGCGGCCGGCTGGTCGTCGGTGCTCTTCGACGCCTCCGACCGCGAGCTGGCCGACGCCGAGCGCGAGACCGCCGAGGTGGTCGCCGAGGCGCACGCACGCGGCGTCGACGTCGAGTCGGAGATCGAGAACATCGTCGGTGTCGAGGACGGCGTCGGCTCGGACGTCGCGCTGCACGCCTACTCGGTCGCCCAGCTGGCGGACATCGCCAAGGCGACCGGCGTGGACCTGCTCGCCCCGCAGCTCGGCACCGCCCACGGGCAGTACAAGGCCCGCCCCGTGCTGCGCCCGGACCGGGTGCGCGAGCTGGCGGCGCTCACCGACACCCCGATCGTGCTGCACGGCGGCACCGGCCT
>CAZFTZ010000029.1:0-7345 GCA_964521875.1 uncultured Cellulomonas sp.
TCACGGCTCGAACCGGTACCCGATCCCCGGCTCCGTCACCAGGTGGCGCGGCCGCGCCGGCGTCGGCTCGAGCTTGCGGCGCAGCTGGGCCAGGTAGACCCGCAGGTAGTTCGTCTGCTCGTCGTACGCCGGGCCCCACACCTCGCGCAGCAGCTGCTGCTGCGTGACGAGCTTGCCGGGGTTGCGCACCAGCACCTCGAGCACGTGCCACTCCGTGGGGGTCAGCCGCACCGGCACTCCGGCGCGCGTCACCCGGTGGGCGGCGAGGTCGACCGTGAACGCGGCGGTGGTGACCACCGGCTCGACCGGTGACGGCGTCGCGCGGCGCAGCGCGGCACGGATGCGGGCCAGCAGCTCGTCCATGCCGAACGGCTTGGTGACGTAGTCGTCGGCCCCGGCGTCCAGCGCGTCGACCTTGGCCCACTGCGAGTCACGCGCCGAGAGCACGACGATCGGCACCGACGTCCACCCGCGCAGCCCGGCGACCACCTCGACGCCGTCCATGTCCGGCAGGCCGAGGTCGAGCACGACGAGATCCGGGGCCGCGCTCGCCGCGTGCCGCAGCGCGGTCGCACCGTCCGCCGCGACGTCCACCTCGATGTGCCGCGCCCGCAGGTTGATCGCCAGCGCGCGCAGCAGGGCGGGGTCGTCGTCGACGACGAGGATGCGCGTCACGGTGCTGCGACCTCTCGGGTGCGGGCCGCGACCATGGCGGCCCGGTCGTCGGCGATCATCCGGCCGCCAACGGCAGTCGCAGGGTCATCGTGAGCCCGCCGCCCGGCGTCTGTGAGGGTGTCACCGGCACGTCCATCGCCGCCGCGAACCCCCGCACGATCGCCAGCCCGAGCCCGGCACCCGCCGCCGCATCGTGGTCGTCCAGCCGCTGGAACGGCGCGAACATCGCCTCCCACAGCTCTGGCGGCACGCCCCCGCCGTGGTCCACCACCTGCAGCTCCACCGCGCCGGCACCCCCGCGCGCGGTCACCTCGACCCACCGGCCGCCGGGGCTGTGCTTCACCGCGTTGTCGACGAGGTTGGCGACCACCCGCTCCAGCAGCACGGGGTCGACGCGCACCAGCGGCAGGTCGTCCGGCACGTCCATCTCCGCCGCACCCGCCGGCACGTCCAGCAGCGCGAGCGCCACCACCTCGTCGACGGCCACCGGCACCAGGCGCGCGCTCACCGCGCCCACCTGGATCCGCGTCGCGTCCAGCACGTCGGCGATGAGAGCCGTCAGCCGGTCGGTCGACTCCTCCACCGTCGCCAGCAGGTCCGCGCGCTCGTCGGGCGAGAACTCGACGTCGTCGGCCCGCAGGCTGGAGACCGCCGCCTTGAGACCGGCCAGCGGTGTGCGCAGGTCGTGGCCGACCGACGCCAGCAGCGCCGAGCGCACCCGGTCGGCCTCGGTCAGCCGGTCGGTCAGCCGCACCAGGTGCTGCGTCTCCCAGGCGCGGGCAGCCGCCGCCGCCAGGCGCTCCAGCACCGTGCGGTCCTCGGCGAACAGTGCCGGCCCGTGCAGCACCAGCTCCAGCTCGGAGCTCGCGGGGACCCGGACCTCGTCGTCGTCGGCCGCGGGCCGGCCCACCGAGGCGAGCACGGACGGCGCGCCGCCGTTCGTGGTGCGGACCAGCTCCGCGGCACCCATGCCGAAGGTGACCCGCACCTGCTCCAGCACCTCCGCGGGCGACAGCTGCTCGGCAGGACGGCCCGCGACCTCGCCCAGCAGCTCTGCCTCCCGGCCCGCCCGCTCGGCCCGCCCGCGGTCACGCGCGGCGAGCTCGACGGCGACCGCGACCACCACCGCGACCAGCCCGAACACCACCAGCTCGACCACCGCGTCGCGGTTCTCCACCGCGAGCGTGTGGTAGGGCGGGACCAGGAACCAGTTGGCGGCGAGCACGGCGGCGACGGCCGCCACCACCGCGGGCCAGATGCCGCCGACGACCGCGACGACCACCACCGCGAGCAGGTAGAGCAGCAGCACGGAGCCGAGGGCGAGCGAGCCGCGCGAACTGTCCAGCACGGCGGTGAGCACCGGCAGCCCGACGACCGCGACGGCGAACCCCGCGGCCCGTCGCCGTGGCGACAGCCCGGCCGACGGCGCCGGCAGCGCGCGGGTCGGCACGGGACCGGTAGCCATGCGCTCAGCGTGGCACGCCCGCTGGCGCCGGTGCCGTTCCTCCCGATCCCACGGGCTGCGCCAGCCCTGGCCCCGCCGTGCTGCCCCCTGCCTCCCGTCCCAGCCGGTACGGCACGCTCGTCACCATGACGCCCGGCTGGAACAGCAGCCGCGTCTTCAGCCGCAGCGCGCTCTGGTTGTGCAGCAGCTGCTCCCACCAGTGCTCGACGACGTACTCCGGCACGTACACCGCGACCACGTCGCGCGGGCTGCGACGGCGGATCTCGGCGACGTACTCCACCGCCGGGCGCGTCATGTCGCGGTACGGCGAGTCGAGCACGGTCAGTGGCACCGGTACGTCACGCGCCTGCCAGTCGGCGAGCAGCCGCTCCGTGTCGCGCGGGTTGGTGCGGATGGTGAGCGCCTCCAGCGAGGACGGCCGGGTGGCGCGGGCGAACGCGAGCGCGCGCAGCGCGGGCGTCGTCAGCCGGGAGACGAGCACGAGGGCGTGCACCCGGCTCGGCAGGGGCACCCCCTCGGCGCCCGGCGCGAGCGCCCGGTCCACCGTGGCGTAGTGCCGGTGCACCGCCTGCATCGCGAGGAACAGCAGCGGCATCGCGACCACGACGAGGTACGCACCGTGCGTGAACTTGGTCAGCAGCACGATGACCAGCACCACCGAGGTCAGCACCGCGCCGAAGCCGTTGATCGCGCGCGCGCGCAGCACGTGCCCACGGCGCGACGCCGGCCCGGTGCGCAGCTCGTCGGACCAGTGCCGCACCATCCCCGCCTGGCTCAGGGTGAAGCTGACGAAGACGCCGATGATGTAGAGCTGGATCAGCCGGGTGGTGCTGGCGTGGAACGCGACCAGCAGCCCGATCGCCGCCGCGGCCAGCACGAGGATGCCGTTGCTGAACACCAGCCGGTCACCGCGGCGGGACAGCTGGCGCGGCATGTACCCGTCCTGGCCCAGGATCGAGGCGAGGATGGGGAAGCCGTTGAACGCGGTGTTCGCCGCCAGCACCAGGATGAGCGTGGTGAACCCCTGGACCAGGAAGAACCCGATGGACCCGGTGCCGAACACCGCCCCGGCGATCTGCGCGATGACGGTCCGCTGGACGTACCCGTCGGGGGCGCCGACGAGCCGCGTGGGGTCGTCGGACACGTGGACCTTGGTGACCAGGGCGAGCACCGTCAGCCCGGCGAACATCGTCACCGTCAGCGCGCCCATGATCGCCAGCGTCCCGGCGGCGTTGGCGCTCTTGGGCCGGCGGAAGCTCGGCACGCCGTTGCTCACCGCCTCGACGCCGGTCAGTGCGGTGCAGCCGGAGGCGAACGAGCGCAGCAGCACCGCGACGAGCGCGAGGCCGCCGAGGTTCCCCGCGGACGCGGTCACCGCGATGCCCGCCGACTCCGCGACCGGCGGGTGCCCGGTCGCGCCGCGCACCAGCCCGAGGGCGATCATCGCGAACACCGCGACGACGAACCCGTACGTCGGGATCGCGAACGCCTTGCCGGACTCCTTGACGCCGCGCAGGTTCGCCACGGCGAGCGCGGCCACCACCACGACGGACAGCACCGTGGCGTACCGGTCCAGCGACGGCACCGCGGAGACGAGGTTGGCCACGCCGGCGGCGACCGAGACCGCGACGGTGAGCACGTAGTCGACCAGCAGCGCCGAGGCGGCGACCAGCGCGGCGCCCTGCCCGAGGTTGGCCCGGCTGACCGCATAGGCGCCGCCACCGCCGGGGTAGGCGTGGCACGTCTGCCGGGAGGACGCGACGACGGTCAGCAGCAGCAGCACCACCGCCCCGGCGACCCACGGCGACAGGTGCAGCAGCGCCAGGCCGCCGACGGACAGCACCAGGAGGATCTCCTCCGTGGCGTAGGCGTTCGACGAGAGCGGGTCGCTGCAGAACACCGGCAGGGCCAGCCATTTCGGCAGCAGGGTCTCGCCCATCCGGTCCGAGGCGAGCGGTCGCCCGACGAGCAGGCGCTTGGGCAGCGAGACGTAACCCGACACGCCTCCAGGGCACACCGGCCGCGGTTCCGTGCCGCGCGATCTTGACGCGACCTTGACGCCGGCCGTCCCGGTCCTGACGCCGGTCCGCGGCGGGCGCGGGCGGCCTGCGGCGGCTCCCCCGGATGCGCGACCGCCCGCGATGCCGTCCCCTGGTGCCATGACGACGACACGGGTCATCTCCGTCACCGTCCCGGTGGCGGACCAGGACAAGGCGATCGAGTTCTACGTCGGCGTGCTCGGGTTCGAGCTGCGCGAGGACGTCGAGCTGTTCCCCGGCGGGCGCTGGGTGGAGGTGGTGCCGCCGGGCTCGTCGGTCGGCATCGCCCTGCTGCGGCCCGGCGGCGGCATCCCGGTCGGCGTCCGGCTCGGCACGCCCTCGGCCGACGAGGCGCACGCGGCCCTCGCCGCGGCCGGCACCACCCCGCACGAGGACGTGCTGCGCCTGGACTTCGCCCCGCCGATGTTCACGTTCGACGACCCGGACGGGAACCTGCTGATCTACATCGAGGACGAGTAGCCGTGTTGGGTCGTCGGGCACCGGAGAAGGAACGGGACCGGACCGAGCCGGCCGGCACGGGGCCGACGGCACCGCGGCGCCCGCCGCCGCGGGCGGCTCCCGCCCGCCGCGGGGAATGCGCCGGGCGGCTCACCGATTGACCGTGGGTGCGACCCCCGCCCCGGACGAGCGGAACACGCCCATGACCGAGCTGACGATCGGCACCCGGCCCACCCCGCCGGGCTCGCTCGTCCGGCTGCGCGCGCGGCTCGCGTCGGTGGGCCAGGACCGCGGCTCGGCCGCGCTGCTCGCCGCCGGCGCACTGGTCGCGCTGGTCTGGGTGAACACGCCGGCGCGTGCGGCGTACGAGACGTTCTGGTCCACGCCGGTCGGCGCCCGGGTCGGCTCGTTCGAGCTCGACCTCACGCTGCACGGCCTGGTGAACGACGGGCTGATGGCACTGTTCTTCTTCGTCGTCGGCCTCGAGGTGAAGCGCGAGGTCACCATCGGCGAGCTGTCCCGCCGCGACCGGGCGATCGTGCCGGCGAGCGCGGCGGTCGGCGGGCTCGTCGTGCCCGCGCTCGTCTTCCTCGCCGTCGCCGGACGTTCCGGGAACGCGGCCGCGTGGGGCGCCGTCATCTCGACCGACACCGCGGTCCTCATCGGCGCGCTCGCGCTCGTCGGGCCGCGGCACCCGGCGCGGCTGCGGCTGTTCCTGCTGACGATGGCCGTGGTCGACGACATCGGCGCGCTCGCGGCGATCGCGCTGTTCTATACGTCGGACCTGCACCTGACGGCCCTCGCGCTGACGGTCGTCGCGCTCGGGCTCGTCGCGCTGGTGCGCTTCCTCCCGGCCGGCCGCGGCCCGGTCTACGCGGTGCTCGCGGTGCTGGTCTGGCTCGGCCTGCGCCAGGCGGGCATCCACCCGACGCTCGCCGGCGTCGCGGTGGCGCTGCTGGTGCCGGTGTTCGCGCCGCGCCGGCACGAGGTGGAGGCCGCCTACGCGCAGACTCGCGCGTTCCGGCAGTCGCCGACGCCGCGCTACGCGGTGGCCGCGACGCGCCGGCTGCGCGAGTCGATCTCCGTCAACGAGCGGCTGCAGCTCGCGTTTGGGCCGGTGGTGTCCTACCTGGTGCTGCCCCTGTTCGCGCTGGCGAACGCCGGTGTGCGCCTCGACGGCGACTCGCTGTCCGCGGCGGTGCGCTCGCCGCTGACGTGGGGCGTCGTCGCGGGCCTCGTCGCCGGCAAGCTCGTCGGCATCACCGGGGCGACCGCGCTCGTCGTACGCGCCGGGTGGGGCCGGCTGGCGCCCGGGCTGAGGCTGGACCGGGTGGCGGGCGGCGCGGCGCTGTCCGGGATCGGGTTCACCATCTCGCTGCTCATCGTCGGCATCGCGCTGCCCGACGAGGCCGCGGCGACCGCGGCGAGGCTCGGGGTCCTGCTCGCGACGGTGCTGTCGGTGGTGCTGGGCTGGGCGATGTTCGCGGCGATGGACCGGTTCGCCCCGAGCCGACCCGTCGGCAAGGTGCTGCTGCGCGGCTTCGACCCGGATCGCGACCACTACCGCGGCCGGCCCGACGCGCCGCTGGTGATCGTCGAGTACGGGGACTTCGAGTGCCCGTTCTGCTCGCGCGCCACCGGCTCGGTGGACGAGGTGCTCGAGCTGCTCGGCGACGAGGTGGTGTGGGTGTGGCGGCACCTACCGCAGCCCCGCGTGCACCCGCACGCGGTGGAGTCGGCACGGGCCGCCGAGGCGGCGGCGTTGCAGGGCCAGTTCCTGGCCTACGGGTCCCGCCTGTTCGGTCAGCAGGACCGGCTGGAGCGCGAGGACCTGCTCGCCGTCGCGTCCGACCTGGGCCTGGACCTGCAGCGGTTCGCCGAGGACCTCGACGGGGCCGAGGTCGCCCGGCGTGTCCAGGAGGACGCCGACGACGCCGACCTGATGGACCTGCTGTCCACGCCCGCGTTCTTCGTCAACGGCTGGCGGCTCGTCGGGCCGTACGACACGGAGAGCCTGGTCGCGGCGCTACGGCTGTCCGCCGGGTCGCCGCCGCCGGTGTTCCGCTGACGGGTCCGACCCCGCCCCGCCCGGACGGGCGCCGGCGGCGCGCTCCGCCGGTGACCCGGTCGCCGGCTGGCGTCAGCACCCACCAGATGCCGCCGACGCCCTGGCCCTTGGTCTCACCGGCGGCCGAGTCGCCCTGGTAGTAGTACAGCGGCCAGCCGTCGAGCGTCAGCTGCGGCTGCCCGTCGGTCCCGGTGATGGTGCCCAGCGTCCCGGTGACACCGTCCGCCTGCACGAACTGCGCGTCGCCGTGGACCGCGGGCCACTGGGTGGCGCACTGGCCGGAGCAGGTGGACGTGCCCGCACCCTGGGTGTCGTTGTCGAACTGGTAGACCGTCATGCCGTCGCCGTCGACGACGATCGTCCCCAGCGACGTGTCGGCGGTGGTCAGCGTGGTGACCGCGCCGGCCGCGGCGGTCGCCGACCCGGGCTCGTTCCCGTACCCGCCCGCCCCGGCGGCCGATGTCCCGGCCGCGGACGTCGCGGCAGCCGACGAACCGGCGCCACCGGCCTGGGTCCCCGACGAGGAGCAGGCGGCCAGTACCAGCAGTGCCGCGGCGGTGACCGCGACGCCGAGACGCCGCCCCTGTGCGATCGACCACATGTCGTGTCCCTTCTCGACCGGCGCCCGCCGGTTCCGGG
>CAZFTZ010000030.1:0-3805 GCA_964521875.1 uncultured Cellulomonas sp.
CGGCCGAGGAGGCCGCCCGGCACGCGCAGGCCGCGCACGACGACGCCGCGTGCGCCCAGGCCGCCAACGTGCTCGGCGTCATCGCGTCCGCCGCGGGGAGGCACGACGAGGCCGCCGCGCAGCTCCGCGACGCGGTGAGCCGCGCCCGCGCCGTCGGCGACCTCGACCTGCTGGTCGCCGCGCTCAACAACCTGTCGCACGCGCTGCTCGGCGCCGGCGCCGACGTGGCGGCGCTGGCGGCGGCCCGGGAGGCCCTCGCGCTGGCCGAGCGGCAGGGCGACCGGCACCGGCTCGCCGCGCTGCACTCGCACGTCGCCGACCTGCTGCACGCCGCCGGCCGGGAGGACGAGGCGCTGGAGCAGCTCAAGGTGTCAGCCGCGGCGTTCGCCGAGGTGCACGGCTCGGCGGCACGCCCGGAGGTGTGGACCCTCACCCAGTGGTGACGGCTGCTGTCAGGCGTCGAGGGTGCGGCCGGCGCGCTCGGGCAGCACGAGCGAGCCGGCGGCGGCCACCACGAACACGGCGGCGAACACGACGAACAGCAGGGTGGTGCCGCCCAGGGTGCGCAGCGGCGGCACGACGAGCGGCGCGACCACCGACGCGATGCGGCCCACCCCGGCGGCCCAGCCCGCACCGGTGGTGCGCACCGGCGTCGGGTACAGCTCCGGCGTCACCGCGTAGAGCGCGCCCCAGGCGCCGAGGTTGAAGAAGCTGAGCAGGATCCCGGCGGCCACCACCGTGCCGTCCGAGCCGGCCGCGGCGAACCACGCGGCCGCGGCGGCCGAGCCGACCAGGAACGTCGCCAGCGTCCGGCGCCGGCCCCAGACCTCGATGAGCACCGCCGCCGCGGCGTACCCGGGCAGCTGGCCGAGCGTGATGAGCAGCGTGTACTCGAAGCTGCGGACCAGCGTGTGGTCCGCGGCCAGCAGGCTCGGCAGCCAGATGAAGGCGCCGTAGTAGGCGAAGTTCACGGTGAACCACACCAGCCACAGCGCCGCCGTGCGCCGCCGCAGCCCGCGCGTCCACAGCGCACCGACCCGCGCGCCGAGTCGCCCGCCGCCGTCGTCGTCGGGCCGCGCCGTGCCGGCGTCCGCGAACCCGCCCCGGGGTCCTCCTGCCGGGGCCGGGGCGGACGTGGCCTCGTCGGGCCCCCTCTCCGGCACGACGACCTCGGGCTCGGACGCGACGACAGGTGACGGCGAGCCCACGGCCGGGGAGGCCTCGAACGCACGGACGACCGCCTCGGCCTCGTCGTGCCGCCGGCGCGACTCGAGGAAGCGCACCGACTCCGGCAGCCCGCGCCGCACCACGACCGCGTACAGCGCCGGCACCGCGCCGAGTGCCAGCGCCCACCGCCAGCCGGTGTCGCCGTGCGGCACCACGAGGTAGCCGACGAGCGCCGACAGCGTCCAGCCGACCGCCCAGAACGACTCGAGCACGACGACCGCCCGGCCCCGGATGCGCGGCGGTGCGAACTCGCTCACCAGCGTCGAGGCGACCGGCAGCTCAGCGCCGAGCCCCAGCCCGACGACCACGCGCAGCGCGATGAGCACGCCGACCGACCACGCGAGCGCGGACGCCCCGGTCGCCAGCCCGTACACCAGCAGCGTCAGCGCGAACACCTGGCGACGGCCCACCCGGTCCGCCAGCAGTCCCCCGAGCGCGGCGCCCAGCGCCATGCCGACGAACCCCGCGGAGGCGATCCACGACCTCGTGGCGTCCGACAGCCCCCACACCACGCCGAGCTGCGCGATGACGAACGAGATCAGCCCGACGTCCATCGCGTCGAACACCCACCCGACGCCGGACCCGAGGAGCAGTCGCACGTGGGCGCGGGTGACCGGCAGCCGGTCGAGACGTGCGGTGCGGCTGGTCGCGGCGGCCGTGTCGGTCACCGGGACAGTGTTCACCAGCCCGGCGTCGCCAGCACCGCGCGTCCCACCGCCGACAGGCCGTCGACGCGGCGCAGCCGGTCGTTCGCCGCCAGGTCCGCCGGCAGCACCACCGCCGGGTCGACCGCGTACGTCAGCGCGCCCGCGCTCAAGGCGGCGCGCACCCCCGGCGGCGAGTCCTCGACCGCAGCGCACCGGTGCGGGTCCACCCGCAGCGCCCCCGCCGCGTCCAGGTAGGCGTCCGGTGCGGGCTTGGGCCGGGACGGGCCGTCACCGGTGACGACCACGCCGAACGCGTCCTCCGGCATCTGCGACACGATGCCGTCGACGATGGACGCGTGCGTCGCGGTGACCAGTGCGCACGGCACACCGGCCCGGCGCAGCGACAGCAGCAGCATGCGGGCACCCGGCCGCCACGGGATGCCGCGGTGCAGCACGGCCGCGACGCCGGCGTGCAGCCGCTCCGCGACCTCGTCGGACGGTAGCGCGACGCCGCGGCGCGCCACCTCGGCGCACAGCGCGGGGACGGACCAGCCGAGCACGGCGTCGTCGTCGTCGGGCCGCCACACACCGCCGTGGGACCGGACGAGCGAGCCGACGACGGCCGCCCAGATCGGCTCGGTGTCGAGGAGCGTGCCGTCCATGTCGAACAGGACCGCGTCCGGGCGCGGGTCGTCGGGCGCCGCGCCCTCCCACGGCGCGAGCCCGTGCGCCACCAGGCCCGGCCGCCTCAGCAGGTCGGCCACGGCTCCACCACGTCCGGCGTCACGTCCGGCGTCAGGGTGCCCCCGCAGGCCATGGATCGGCCCCTCTCGACACGGCTCCGGCAGCGCGCCGGGCGTCCACATCGTCACCCGCCGCTCGTCGGGCGGCCAGGATCGGGACCGAGATTTCACCGGGACGTAACCCCCGGTCCGCGACCGTCACACGCCACCGCGAGGACGTAACGTCCGGCTTACCCCGGGGGTGCTTCCCCGGTGGCCGATGTCAGTGGCACGCCCGACGATGACGGTGGACGCGGGCCGGCCCGGAGCCCCGCCCCACGAGCGAAGGAGCCCACGATGCCCGCCCAGCTGATCCCCTACCTGTCGTTCCGTGACAACGCCCGCGAAGCCATGGAGTTCTACCGCTCCGTGTTCGGCGGCGAGCTCGCGGTGACGCCCTTCGCCGAGTTCCACGCCAGCGAGGACCCCGCCGAGCAGGACAAGGTGATGCACTCCGCGCTCACCGCGCCGAACGGCCTGACCCTGTTCGCCAGCGACACCCCGAACTCGATGGACGTGCCCTCCGGCTCCTCGATCAGCCTGTCGCTGAGCGGCGGCCCCGACGACGACGGCGTGCTGCGCGGCTACTGGGACAAGCTGAGCGACGGCGGCACCGTCGTGATGCCGCTGGACGTCGCGCCGTGGGGCGACACGTTCGGCATGGTGACCGACCGCTTCGGCACCGCGTGGATGGTCTCGATCTCGACCACGGCCGACTGACCGTCCGGCCTTCGGAGGTCCCACCGGGAGGCTCGTGCGCCGGACGTACGCTCCGGGCGTGACCCTCCTGTTCGAGCCCTTCACCCTGCGTGGCACCACCGTCCGCAACCGCGTCTGGCTGCCCCCGATGTGCCAGTACTCCGCCGTCGACGGCGTGCCGAACGACTGGCACCTGGTCCACCTGGGCGCGCGGGCGACGGGTGGGTTCGGGCTGGTGATCGCCGAGGCGACCGCCGTGGTGCCGGAGGGACGCATCACGCCGCACGACACCGGCCTGTGGAACGACGAGCAAGCCGAGGCGTGGGCCCGCATCACCGACGTGGTCCACGCCCGGGGCGCGCTCGCCGGGGTGCAGCTGCAGCACGCCGGCCGGAAGGCCTCGACGTACCGGCCGTTCCACGAGGGCGACGGCTCGGTGCCCGTGAGTGC
>CAZFTZ010000031.1:0-3570 GCA_964521875.1 uncultured Cellulomonas sp.
CTCGTCGAGACCGGCTCCAAGATGGACGAGGTGATCTTCGAGGAGTTCAAGGGCACCGGGAACATGGAGCTGCGGCTCAACCGGTCGCTCGCGGACAAGCGGATCTTCCCGGCGGTGGACGTCAACTCGTCCGGCACCCGCCGCGAGGAGATCCTCATGGCCAAGGACGAGCTCGCGATCGTCTACAAGCTGCGGCGCGTGCTCGGCGCGCTCGACACGCAGCAGGCGATCGAGCTGCTGCTCGGCAAGCTGCGGGACACCAAGACCAACGTCGAGTTCCTGCTGCAGGTGCAGAAGACGACGCCGGGCGGCGTCTTCGACGAGAAGGACGTCGGCCGCACGGTCTGACGTCCGTCGCCCGACGACGAGGCCCCGGGGAGCGCTTGCTCTCCGGGGCCTCGTGGCGTCTGCGTCCGCGGCGCGCGGAGTGCGTCAGGCCGGCGGCTCCGGCCGTGCCGAGCCGTCCGCTTCGATCGTCCAGCGCGGCTGGTCCAGCGGGTCGGGGTGGTCGACGACGAGCGCGGTCGCGGTGGGCTCGTCGTCGCCGTAGCCGACGGTCAGCCCCTGCGGCCGGCCGAGGTACAGACCCTGCACCTCGTCGAGCCCCTGGACGCCCGGGGCCACGGTGCTCCGCAGGGCGGGGCGGCGACGCCGGCTGCCGATCGTGGACTGCAGCACCACCAGGACCACGTAGACACCTGCCGGCACGAACCCGAGCCACCAGGGTGCGCTGCCCCTCGTCGCCTGCGACAGCACCATGAGGACGAAGCAGACGACGACCGCCGCGCCCGCGACCCATCGCACGATGCGCATCGAGGCACCCCCTCGGTGCCGACCGTGCCACCGCGGCACGCCGCTGTCCACATGCCGGGACGGGTCAGTGCGCCCGGCGGCTGACCAGCGCGCGGCGGTAGGTCGCCTCGACGTCGTCGACCACCGACTCGACGGCGAACCGGCGGGCAGCGGCCCGTTGACGCTCGGTGGCCCGGGCCCGGGCCTCGTCGTCCAGCAGCCAGTGGGCGAGCGCGTGACCGAACGCGACCCGGTCGCGCGGGGCGACCAGCTGGTCCTCCAGGCCCGCCATCGTCGAGCGGTAGCCGGGGTTGTCGCCGGCCAGCACGGGGCCGCCACCAGCGGCCATCGCCTCGACCACGGAGATGCCGAAGCTCTCCCCGCCGGTGGACGGCAGCACGACGAGGTCGGCGTCCGCCAGCAGCGCGGCCTTGGCGTCCTCGGCGACGAACCCCGGCAGGTCGACGCGTTCGGTCAGGCCGGCGTAGCCGACCTGGCGGGTCAGCTCGTCGGCCAGCGGGCCGGTGCCGGCCAGCGTCAGCCGCCACGGCCGGGCGACCAGCCGGTGGTCGACGACGTACTGCGCGGCGTCGACGAGCTCGCGCGGGCCCTTGCGGGCGACGAGCCGGCCGAGGAACACGACGCGAAGGGGCCGCTCACCGGATGCGGCGTCGTCGCTCACCCCGGACGCGGTGACACCACCGTGGCCCGACTCCGTGCCCGTCGGCCGCTCGTCGTCCGTCGGCGTCCGCGGCGGCGGCGCCGGGAACCGCGTCAGGTCCACCGGGTTGGGCACCACGGTCGACGACACCCCGAACGACGAGCGCGCGAACGCCGCCGCCGGCGCCGAGACCGCCATCACCTCGTCGAACCGCGCCAGCGTGCGGCGCTCCAGCAGTCCCAGCCCCCGCGTGCCCCACGCCACCACGGGCGACTCCGGGAGGATGTGGAACGTCCCGACCACCGCGACGTCGGACGACGCACGCCGCACCAGCCGGCCCGCCAGGAACGGCGAGTGCGGCAGCTGGACGTGCAGCACGTCGAACCGCACCTCACCGAGCAGGGTGTCGAGGTCGCGGGCGCGGGCGGGCAGCGGGGACGACAGCTCGTTGCCGTTGAACCGCACCCGCAGGTTGCGGCCCAGCACGTGCAGCCGGTCGAGGTCGGTGCGGGTGGTGGTCGAGGCGATCAGGTGCACCTCGTGCCCGCGGGTCTCCAGCTCGCGCGCGACGGTCAGCACGTACTGCTGCACGCCGTCCGGCGCGTCGAGCCCGTCGTCGAGGACCAGGCCGACGACGAGGCGCGTGGTCTCAGGCGTCGGCGCGGGCACGCGGCCAGGATAGGGCTGTCCCCGTCGCACCCCGGAGGTCACCGTGTCCGTCAGCAGCTCGTTCCAGGCGTTCGCCGAGGAGGCGCCGGCCCAGCAGGGTGCCTGGATGACGATGGTCCGCTCGCTCGCCGAGGCGAGCGCGCTCGACCCGAAGACCGAGGAGCTCGCCTACCTCGCCGTGCTCGCCGCGTCCGGCATGGAGTCCGGCCTGCCGTTCCACGTCGCGCAGGCCAAGGCACTCGGCGTCACGCGCGAGGAGCTGGTGTCCGCGCTGCTCGTCGGGCTGCCCGCGGTGGGGCACCGGGTGGTGTCCGCGCTGCCCGCAGCGCTCGCCGCCTACGACGGCCACGACGCCTGACGACCATGGCTGCGACCGTCACCGCGCGCCGGCGTTACGCCGACGAGCTGCGGGCACTGCCCGCCGAGGACGTCCCCGGGTACCTGACGGCACACTCCGGGCTGCCCGGCCCGCGCGGCAACCTCGAGCTGCTCGCCGCGTTCGGCGACGTGGCCCCGGCCGCGCTCGTCGTGCGGCTGGCGGACGACGAGGACGAGTGCCTGCGCTGCTGTGGCACGGCAGCGCTGGGACGGCTCCTCCTGGAGTCCCCTGACGACGAGGCGCTCGAGGCGACCCTGACCGAGCGGACGCGCGACCCGCTGTGGCGCGTGCGCGAGGGCGCGGCGATGGCCGGCCAGCGGGTAGGCGCTGCGTCGCCGGAGGCGCTCGTCGGGCTCGTCGGGCGCTGGCTGGGCACCGGCGACCCGCTGCCGGCCCGGGCCGCGATCGCCGCGGTGTGCGAGCCGCCGATCCTGCGCCCCTCGCCCCTGCTGCGCGCCGCCGCCCTCAAGGCCTGCGCCCGCGCGACGGACATCCTGCGTGCGGTCCCGCCGGAGCGCCGCCGGGACGACGACGTCCGCACCCTGCGTCAGGGCCTGGCCTACTGCTGGAGCGTCGCGGTCGCCGCCGACCCGGACGCCGGCCTGCCCGCGTTCCGCGCGCTGCAGGCGGACACCGACCCCGACGTCGTCTGGCTCGCCCGCGAGAACGCGAAGAAGAATCGCCTGGCGAAGATCCTCACGCCCTGACCAGTGGGGGACATCCGTCACGCCGCACGCGACGGATGTTCCCCCAGCGGCCGGTCGTCGGGCCCGGGTGCGGGTCGGGACGATTTCGGGGGCCGCCGCTGTTCTGGCATGATGGTCCGTCGGTCTGCCGGTTCACCGTGCGCGTCCAGCGCCGGACCCGGCGACATCCCCACCAAGGAGAATCCCGTGAAGTCTGGTATCCACCCGAACTACGTGCCGACCCAGGTGATCTGCACCTGTGGCAACACGTTCGTCACCCGGTCCACCGTGACCAGTGGCGTCATCCACGCCGACGTCTGCAGCGCGTGCCACCCGTTCTACACGGGCAAGCAGAAGATCCTCGACACCGGCGGCCGCGTCGC
>CAZFTZ010000032.1:0-4264 GCA_964521875.1 uncultured Cellulomonas sp.
GCCTCCTGGTGCCCGGTCGCAGCCCCGGTGCGACGCAGCAGGGCACGCAGCCGCGCGACGACCTCCTCGAGGCTGAACGGCTTGGTGACGTAGTCGTCGCCGCCCGCCGTCAGGCCGGCGATGCGGTCCTCGACGGCGTCCTTCGCGGTGAGGAACAGCACCGGGACCTGAGGGTGGGTGGCGCGCATCCGCGCGAGCACCTCGAGCCCGGTGAGGTCGGGGAGCATGACGTCGAGCACGACGACGTCGGGGTCGAGGTCCTTGGCGCGCCGGACCGCGGCGTGGCCGGTGAGCGCTTGCTCCACCTGCCAGCCCTCGTAGCGCAGCGCGGTCGCCAGCAGCTCGGCGAGGTTGGGCTCGTCGTCCACGACGAGTGCCCGGATGGGGGAGCCGTCGGCCCGCGTCAGGACGTCGGGGCGGCGTGCGGTGGTCGTCGTCATGCTCCGAGGATCGAAGTGCCACCTGTCGTTCGGCTGAACCGTTCCTGTGAAGTCACTGAGCGACCATGAGCCTCGTGGTAAGGTAGAATTGCCTTACACGGTTGACCTGCGGCGACGCGAGGGAGCGGGCGGTGACGGGCTCGGGGACGCTGAAGATCACGTCGCGCGGGCAGGCGACGTTCCGTCAGGAGGTGCTGCGGCACCTCGGCATCGGGCCGGGGGACCGGGTCGAGATGGAGCTGCTGCCGGACGGCGTGGTCCGGCTGCGCGCGGCGCGGCCGTCGGCACCGGTCACCGAGCTCGTCGGGCTGCTGCGTGGCCGGGGCGGCGGCACGGTGCGGACCATCGAGCAGATCCGCGCCGCGAACGCCGAGGTGGGCCGGGTGCGGGAGACGCGGTGAAGGTCACCGTCGACACCAACGTCCTGGTGCGGCTCGTCATGGCGGACGACGAGCCCCAGGCGCGGCGCGCGGCGCGGCTGTTCGCCACGGCCGACGTGGTGGCGGTCGGGGTGCAGTCGGTGGTCGAGCTGGTCCGGGTGCTGCGGGGCTCGTACGGTCTGACCAGGGACGACGTCGCCACGGCGATCCGCGCACTGCTCGCCACGGAGAAGGTGCGCACGGACCGGACCGCGGTGGAGGCGGGCCTGGCGGCGCTGCTGGCGGGCGGCGACTTCGCGGACGGCGTCATCGCACTGGAGGGCGCCCGGCTGGGCGGAGACAGCTTCGTCTCGCTCGACGAGCAGGCGGTCGCGGACCTCGCGGACGCGGGCTACGAGACGCTGCTCCTCTAGTGGTGTATGTCCCTACACCAGTCCGACCACGACCGGTTCGTCCAGTCCGGACAGCATCGGGAACCGCCGCGCGTCGAGGGTCGCCAGGCGCGCGCCGAGGGTCTCGGCGGTGGCCGCGACCAGGTAGTCCGCCAGCCCGATCTCGGGGTGGGAGCGCCGGTGCTCGCGCGCCATCTCGCCTGCGCGGCGTGCCACCAGCTCGCTCACAGGCTCCACCCGCAGCGCTCTGACCAGCGAGAACACCTGCTGGCGGTCGGTTGAGCGCATCGCCGCCACCAGCTCGGCCACGCTCACTGCGCTCACCGTCAGCGGGCCTTCGGCACGTGCGCCGCGCAGCCAGGCGTGGGCGGCCGGCGTGCCGCGCAGGTGCGCCACCAGCACGTCGGTGTCGACGAGGATCACGGCGCCGCCCGCCACAGCCGCGCCAGCCGCCCGTCGCGCTCCCCGGTGCCGAGCGCCGGTGCCGCCAGCCCGGGCGCCACGCCGAACGAGGCGTCGATCGCCGCGAGGTCGGCCGCGAGGTCGTCGTCGGCGTCGGCGAGCGCCCGGTCGACGATGCGCCGGATCACCTCCGCGCGCGAGACGCCCTCGCCGGCGGCCAAGCGGTCGAGTCGGGTGAGCTGCCGGTCGTCGAGGTAGATGTTGGTGCGCTGCATACACCGGAACATACACCGCGAACGCGTCGCCGCAGGTGGCACGCCGATTCTGGAGGAACCGAGTCAGTCGGCGGGTGCCGGGACGGGCGCGGGCCGGTGGGGGCCGGCGAGCACCGCCGCGACGATCGCCTCGATGGCGAACGCCGTCGCCTCGGGCAGGTCGACCGCGTCGGGGTCGAGCAGCCACTGGATCTGCACGCCGTCCATCACGCCGAGGATCGCCGCCGCGGCCTGGTAGGCGACCTCGCGGTCCACCTCGGGGTGCCAGGCGAGGAACGCGTCGGTCACCTCGTCGCGCAGCACGGCGAAGCGGTGCGTGGTCCAGCCGCGGGCCGGGTGGTCGTCGGTGACGGACTCGCCGGTGATCACCGCGTAGGTCTGCACCATGCCGGGGCGCTCGGCGTTGAGCCGCGCGGTGTGCAGCAGGTGGCGGAACAGCTCGAGGCCGCCGGGGATGTGCTGCCCCTCGAGCTCGGCCACCTGCTCGGCGTCGCGGAAGTCCAGCACCGCGGTGAGCAGCTGCTCCTTGGACTTGAAGTGGTGCAGCACACCGGCGTGGGTCATGCCCACCTGCTCGGCGACGTCCGCCAGGGAGCCGGTGCGGTAGCCCTTCTGCCCGAACGTCGTCGCGGCGGCGCGCAGGATCTCCTCGCGCCGTTCGGCCGTGCCCTGCCGGGGACCGCGTCGTGCCGTGCGGGACGCCGGGGGCAAGGGCTCCGCTCCCATGGCCGAAACCATACTGTGATGATGAACTTACTGACAGGTAAGTAACCGATGTGCTTGCATGGCCCCAGCGATACGACGACGTCCCGCAGGAAAGGCCCCGCCGCAGTGGCTCTCGACCCGGTCTCCACGACCGTCCCCCTCGCACCGGCCGAGGCCGTGCTGTCGGCGCTCACGCTCGACGAGAAGGTGGCGCTGCTGGTCGGCGTCGACATGTGGGCGACCGCCGCGGTGCCTCGGCTCGGGCTGCGGCCGGTCGTGATGTCGGACGGGCCTGCCGGCGTGCGCGGCACGGACGCGCTCTCGTCGTCGGCCTCCTTCCCCGCGCCGAGCGCGCTGGGTGCCACCTGGGACGCGACCCTGGCCGCCCGCGTGGGTGAGGCGTTCGCCGCCGAGGCACGCCGACACGGCGTGGACGTGGTGCTGGCGCCGCAGGTCAACCTGCAGCGCACCCCGGTGGGCGGGCGCCACTTCGAGTGCCTCGCCGAGGATCCGGTGCTCACTGCGTCCCTCGCGGTGCCGCTGGTGCGGGCCGCACAGCGGCACGGCGTCGGCATGTGCGTGAAGCACTTCGTCGCCAACGACGCCGAGACGGACCGCACCCGCGCGGTCTCCCGGGTCGACGAGCGCACGCTGCGCGAGGTGTACCTCGCCCCGTTCGAGGCGCTCGTCGCGGCCGGCGCGTGGTCGGTGATGGGCGCCTACAACGGTGTGGACGACGGCGTGGAGTCCGCCCCGGTGCTGGAGCACCGCCGCCTGCTCACCAGTGTCCTCAAGGGTGAGTGGGGCTTCGACGGCGTGCTGGTCTCCGACTGGGTGGCGACCAAGAGCGTGCTCGGCCCGGTCCGTGCCGGGATGGACCTGCAGATGCCCGGGCCCGACGGGCCGTGGGGCGACGGGCTGGCCGCGGCGGTCGCCGCCGGTGAGGTCGCCGAGGACGAGCTGGACGACAAGGTGCGCCGGCTGCTGCGCCTCGCCGAGCGGGTCGGCGCGCTGGGCGAGCCGGCGGACGCGGTCGAGGGCGTCGACGTGCCGGCGGTGCTGCGGGAGTGGGTCGCCCGTTCCCTCGTCGTGCTGCGGGACGACGACGGGCTGCTCCCGCTCGCGGCTCCGGGCCGGGTCGCGCTCGTCGGGCCCAACGCGGTCACGCCGTTCCTGGCGGGCGGCGGCTCGTCGGCGGTGCGCGCGGACCACCACCTGGCGCTGGTCGACGCGGTCGCTGCCGCGTTCCCCGCCGCCACGGTCGAGCTGCACGCCGGCGGCGTCTCGCGGTTCACGGCGGCGCCCATGGACCTGTCCGCCGCCACGACCCCGGCCGGTGCGCCCGGCGTCCACGTCGAGCTGCTCGACGCGTCCGGCCACGTGCTGCGCGCGTGGACCGCCACCACCTGGAGCGAGGACGTCCCCGACCTGCCCGACGAGGCGGTCATGCTGCGGCTGCGCACACGCGTGCCCCTCGCGGCCGAAGGCCTGCACTCCGTCGGCGTCGCGACGATCGGCCGGCACCGCATCCTCGTCGACGGCCTCGAGGTCTCCACCGACGACCGCGTGGTCGACGAGGCCGTGGTGCTGGACTCGACGTACGACCACCCGGTCGCGGTGATGGTCCCGGTCGCCGGGCCCGAGGACGTCGAGATCGACGCCACCGTCCA
>CAZFTZ010000033.1:0-5101 GCA_964521875.1 uncultured Cellulomonas sp.
TCGGCCGAGGGCGTCCGGAGCCGGGAAGGTGAGCCGCCGGTCGAACCGCCCGGGGCGCAGCAGCGCCGGGTCGAGGGCGTCGGCACGGTTGGTCGCCGCGATGAGCAGGATCGGCGCGCGGCGCACCGGCTTGGCGCGCAGCCGGCGCTCGGCCGGCAGCAGCAGGTTGAGCGCCTCGCGCAGCCGCCCGACGAGCTTCTCGGCGCCCACCGGCTCGTCGAACGACTGCATCTGCACCAGCAGCTCGTTGACCACGCCGCCGGTGCCTTCGGAGACCACGCGCTCGACCCGCGTGCCGGCCACCGTCGCCGGGCGCGGGTCGGAGCCGAACAGCGCTCCCCGGCGCATCGCGATCGCGTCGATCTCCTCGATGAACCCGATCGCCCCGCCCTCGGTGCGGGCGGCCCGGCGCAGCGCCTTGAAGTAGGAGCGGATCTTGCGGGCGGTGGCGCCGTAGTACATCGACTGGAAGCTCGTCGCGGACACGAACAGGAAGGGCACCCCCGCCTCGGCCGCCATCGCCTTCGCCGTCATCGTCTTGCCGGTTCCCGGCGGTCCCTCGAACAGCAGGCCGCGGCGCGGGGTGCCGCCCATCTGGTCGGCGAACCGGCGGTAGGTCCAGAACAGGTCGATCGAGCGGCGGACGTCCTCGACGATCGGGTCGATGCCGATGACGTCGTCCAGCCGCACGTCCACCTGCTCGGGGCGGAACACCACGTGCGGCGACCGGCCGGCACCCATCGTGGTGCCCACCATCAGCAGGATCAGCGCGACGAAGAACAGCACCGGCACCAGCACCAGCGGGTCCACCCGCACGGCCGGGAACGCGGGTTCGCCCTGCAGGGCGCGCACGACGAGCCACACGTCGGCCAGTGCCAGCACCACGGCGAGTCGCACCAGACGCCGTCGGCGCATCCGCTCACGGTCCAGGGCGATGTCGTTCAGCTGCCGCTGCGCCTCGTCGTGCTCGTGGCTCATGGCGGTCCTCCGCTCGGGTCACCGCCCCAGGGCGGCTCCGCGAGGCGGGGCCTTCATCGTGTGCCGCCATCCCGGAACCCGACAACTCGGGCGAACCGGACTCACCGAGGTTCACTCGGACGGAGCAACGCCCTCCCCGGCGCTGCCGCGCCGGGTGTCGTACGGCAGGGAGTACCGCTGCGCGGCCTCGAACGACCGCGTGGCCGCAGCCACCGCGGCACCCATCCGCTGCCGCGCCACCAGCAGGAACAGCACGTCGACGACGGCGAGCTGCGCCACCCGGCTCGACATCGCTCCGGACCACCAGCGCATCTCGCGCACCGCCGTGGTGAGCACGACGTCCGCGTGGGCGGCGATCGGGGAGTCGGGGACGTTGGTGATCGCGATCGTCGTCGCACCGGCCTGGTGCGCGACGTGCAGGGTGTGGCCGACCTCCGCCGTCGCGCCGGAGTGGGAGACGCCGACCGCCACCGTCCCCGGGCCGAGCGTCAGTGCGGACATCAGGGCCAGCTGCGAGTCGGTCCAGCACGACGAGGTGATGCCGATGCGCAGCAGCTTCTGCTGCAGCGCCGCGCCGGCCAGGCCGGAGGCACCCTGCCCGTAGATGTCGGTGCGCGTCGCCGCCCCGATCGCGTCCGCCGCGCGCTGCAGCGCCGCCCGGTCGAGCCCGCGTGCGGTCTCCTCGATGCTGCGCGCCTCCTGGAACGCCACCTTGGCGACGACCTCGTCGACCGAGTCCTCCGGGTCCAGGTCGGCGTCTCGGATCGCGAACCGGTCCTGCTCCGTCTGCTCGCGGGTGACGGCCGCCGCCGCGGCGAGCCGGAACTCGCGATGCCCGGAGAGGCCGAGGGCGACGCACAGCCGCACCACCGTCGCGGGCGACGTGCCGCAGGCCTCGGCCAGCTCGGCGACGGTCGAGCCGACAGCCAGGGTCGGGTCGTCGAGCACGGCGCGGGCGACGCGCTGCTCGGCCGGCCGCAGGCTCGGCAGCTTGCGAGCGAGCGTGACGAGGACGTCGTCGGCCACCTGTCCCCCTGCGGTCTCGTGAACCCCGGTCGCGGCCCGCGTGAAGGTCGTGCGGGCGCACGGTCGGCCAACGGTACTGCCGTGGAGTCGGGCCCGCGGCCCGGCCAGCAACGTCGTCGGGCTCAGGTCAGCTCTGCCGGGTGCTGGGACCCGGCAGCAGCCGGCGCACCCGCCAGGCGGGCGCGGGCGACTGCCGGGAGGCGTCGGCGCCGGGCCGGCGCCGGTCGGCCACCACGGTGCCCGTGGTGTCGGCGGTGAACACCCGCCGGCCGGGGTCGAGCATGTCGCGCAGGAACTCCACCTGGCGACGAGCGACCGCCAGCTCCTCCTCGAGCTCGAGGATGCGCTTGACGCCGGCCAGGTTGACGCCCTCGTCCTGGGACAGCCGCTGCACCTCGCGCAGCAGCGCGATGTCGCGCAGCGAGTACCGGCGGCCGCGGCCACGGGTGCGGCCCGGGCTCACCAGGCCGAGCCGGTCGTACTGGCGCAGCGTCTGCGGGTGCATGCCGGCCAGCTCCGCGGCGACGGAGATGACGAAGACGCGCGCGTCGTCGTCCACGGCTCTCACCTCGGGGCCCCCGCAGGAGGGTGGGCGCCACGCGCGGTCATGTCCGCGCCTGTGACATCAGGTCCGCGCGGGGGTCCTCGCCGCTGGTCGCGATGCCGAACGCCTGCACCGCCTCGCGCGCGGCCGCCGTCAGCTTCTGCGGCACGACGACCTGCACGGTCACCAGCAGGTCGCCGGCGCCCTTGGGGGTGACGATGCCCTTGCCCTTGACGCGCAGCGTGCGGCCGGACGGCGTGCCCGCCGGCACCTTGACCTTGACCGGTGCGCCGTCGAGGGTCGGGACCTCGATCGTCGCGCCCAGCGCGGCCTCGTCGAACGCCACCGGGACGGTGACCTTGAGGTTGGTGCCGTCCGCGCTGAACACCGGGTGCGGCTCCACGCTCACCGTGATCACCAGGTCGCCCGGCTCCGCCCCGGTGTCGCCGGGGCGACCCTTGCCGCGCAGCCTGATCTTCTGGCCGTCCTTGACGCCGGCGGGGATCCGAGCGTTGACCGTCCGCCCCTCGACGTTGAGCGACACCGTCGCCCCGGTCGCGGCCGTGCGGAACGGCAACGACGTCGAGGCGGTGAGGTCGATGCCGCGCCGGGGGCCGCGCGGCGCTCCGAAGCCACCGCCGCCGAACAACCCTCCCAGCACGTCCTCGAACCCGCCACCGCCGGTCGAGTACCGCACGCGGGTGCCGCCCTGGGCGCCCGCCCCGGCGCCGGCACCCGCGCCGGCGCCGAACAGCCCGCCGAAGAGGTCCTCGAACCCGCCCGTGCCGCCCGGCCCGCCGGCGCGGCTGCCGGCGGTGAACCGGGCGCCGCCCGCCATCGCGCGCAGCTGGTCGTACTGCTGACGCTGCTCCGGGTCGGACAGCACCGAGTAGGCCTCGCCGATGTCCTTGAACTTCGCCTCGGCCTTGGCGTCGCCGGGGTTGTGGTCCGGGTGCAGCTGACGCGCGAGCTTGCGGTAGGCCTTCTTGATCGCCTGCTGGTCGGCGTCCTTGGGGACGCCGAGCGTGGCGTAGAAGTCCTTCTCCAGCCAGTCCTGGCCGGTCACGGCGCCTCCCTCCGGTTTCTCGTCGTGCTGCTAACCCTGCGGCCCCTCCGGGTCGACGACGGCCACTCGCGCCGGGCGCAGCACGCGCTCGGCCGTGCGGTAGCCCGGCTGGAGCACCTCCTGCACCGTCGGCACCTCGACCTCGGCCGAGTGGCCGTGCATCAGAGCCTCGTGCACCGCCGGGTCGAACGCCTCGCCCGCCGCGCCGTACCGCTCGACGCCGAACCGCACCAAGGTCGCCTCGAGCTTCTCGGCGACGGACTGGAACGGGCCGGTCAGCTCGCCGTGACGGCGCGCCAGCTCGACGTCGTCGAGCACCGGGATCAGCGCCTCGGCGAGCGAGGCCGCGCCGCGGTCCGCCGCCTGGGCCAGCTCGCCACGGGTGCGCTTGACGTAGGCGTTGTAACGCTGGTCGAGGTTGTACAGGTCGGCCTGGGCGCGCTGGAGCTGGTCCAGCCGCTCAGCCGCCAGGGCCTCGGCCGCCGCGAGCGCCTCGTCCGTGGCCGTCGTCCCGGCCGACAAAGCGGCGTCCGACGAGGCCGACGACGACGCCTCGACGCCTTCGCGGACCTCGAACGTCGTCGGGTCGATCTTCCGCCGGTCGACGACGTGCGGGGCCCGTTCGTCGGGGCCGGCCGAAGCCGACCCCGACCGGCGCTCGTCGAAACCAGCCATCACTTGTCGGTGTCCTCGTCGTCGACGATCTCGGCGTCCACCACGTCGTCGTCGGACGGCGCGGCCGAGCCGGTGCCCGCGCCCGCGTCGGAGGTGCCCGCGGTCTCGTCGGACGCGGCCGGCTGGGCGTAGACCGCCTCGCCGATCTTCTGCGCCGCGGCGACCAGCGCCTCGTGCGCCGACTTCACGCGGTCGACGTCGTCGCCCTCGAGCGCCGAGCGGACGTCCGCGATCTTCGCCGTGACGTCGTCCTTCACCGCGTCGGGCAGCTTGTCGCCGTTGTCCTTGAGGATCTTCTCCGTCGAGTAGGCGAACTGCTCCGCGGAGTTGCGGACGTCGGCCTCCTCGCGACGCTTCTTGTCCTCGTTGGCGTGGGCCTCGGCGTCCTTGACCATCCGGTCGATGTCCTCCTTGGGGAGGGCGGACCCGCCGGTGATCGTCATCGACTGCTCCTTGCCCGTGCCGCGGTCCTTGGCGGACACGTGGACGATGCCGTTGGCGTCGATGTCGAAGGTCACCTCGATCTGCGGCACGCCGCGCGGCGCGGGGGCGATGCCGGTCAGCTCGAAGGTGCCGAGCGGCTTGTTGTCCCGGGCGAACTCGCGCTCGCCCTGGAACACCTGGATGAGCACGGACGGCTGGTTGTCCTCGGCGGTGGAGAAGATCTCGCTCCGCTTGGTCGGGATGGCCGTGTTGCGCTCGATCAGCCTGGTCATCACGCCGCCCTTGGTCTCGATGCCGAGTGACAGCGGGGTGACGTCGATGAGCAGCACGTCCTTGCGGTCGCCCTTAATGACGCCTGCCTGCAGCGC
>CAZFTZ010000034.1:0-4302 GCA_964521875.1 uncultured Cellulomonas sp.
GTCCTCGACCACCAGCACGCGTGAGGTCACGAGGCGTCCGCGAGGTCGTCGAGCACGGCGAGCGGTGCCGGGCCTGCGTCGGCGCGGACGTCGAGCGCGACGACGGCCCCGCGGGCCCCGGGCGCCTGCGGGGGTACCAGCGTCAGGGTGCCGCCCTCCTGCTCCATGAGGTGCGACGAGAGGTACAGGCCGAGGCCGCTGCCCGGCGACGACGCTCCGAAGCCTCGCCAGCCGCGCTCGACGGCGTGTGCCAGGCCGCCGGCCGGGAAGCCCGGGCCGTCGTCGGCCACGACGAGACGGAGGTAGCCCGGGCGCGACCCCCGCGAGCCGGTGATGGTGACGGCCGCGTCGGGAGCGTGGCGCGCCGCGTTGACCAGGAGGTTGCTCACCACCTCCGCCAGCGCGTGCGGGCGTCCCTGCGCACTGAGGTCCGGCGGCACGTCGAGCCGGATCCGCTGTCCCGTCGCGCGGTGCGCCGCGACGAGCGGCTGGAGCACGTCGAGCAGTCCGTAGCCGGTCGGCGGCTCTTCCTGGATGGCGGCGACGATCCGCTGCAGGCGCCGGGCCTCGCTGTGCACGGCGTCCGCGAGGCCTGCGTCGGCCGTGTCGCCCATCTCGTCGAGCCGGCGTGAGAGTGCTCGCCCCGCGCCCTCGACCACCAGCAGGGCGGACCTGATCTCGTGGCTGCGTTCGTGCTCGACGCGCACCACGGCCTCCGCGTGGGCGACGGCAGCCCGCCACCGCTGGGTCAGGTCGAGGTCGTAGCGGGAGGCGGTCGCCAGGGCGTGCCGGGCGTCGGACGTGGCGGTGTGCGTGACGAGCCACAGACCGGCGAACTGCGAAGCGCTGGCGAGCAGCGGCCCGGCGATGCCGTGCGCGCCGACGGCCATCACCACCGGGGCGGCGGCGAGCCCGACGAGCGCGACGCCGCAGGCGGTGAGCGCCCGTCGGCCACGCCGCAGGCCCAGCACGGAGAGGACGGCCGCGGTGGCGAGGACCACCACGAGCTCCAGCAGCGCGGGTGCGGGCGCGTTGCCGACGTGCGTGCCGGCGAGGCGTGACGCGAGGCCCGGCACGGTGCCCACGGCGGCGACCGTGCCGAGAAGGGCGACCGCCACCAGCGACGTGGCGCGCGCGACGGGGAACCGGCCGTCGACCTCCGGCGAGCGGGCGGCCAGGAGGAGCGCCCCAGCCGCCAGCACTGTGCCGAGCGCCTGCAGCACGGACCCGACGGCACCGTCGGCGGTCCGCGCGACGAGCGGCGCGACGGCGGAGCCGTAGATGACGAACGCGAGCGCCAGCCGGATCGCCACCCCGTCGCCGACGAGAGTCCAGCGGACGTAACACTCGACCGCGACGACGAAGCACAGCCCGCTGCCGAGACCGCCGAGCAGCAGCGCGACCGCAGGCGCGGCGTTGGGCGCGAGGCGCCCGACGAGCACGGCGGCGCCGATCGCGACGCCGCCGCACAGGAGCAGCAGCAGCGCGTCGAGGGCGACGTCGAGCGGCCGCGCACCGACGTGCTCGCTCGGCATCGAACGACGCTCTGGCCCCCGGTAGCGGGACCGTGCCCGGATACCCCCCACGTCACTGGACGATAACTGTGCGATCCGACACGTGTGAGTGGTGTGTCCTAATTCATCCGGCGTCCGGTGACAGTTCGCCCGCAGCGACGGCCAGGGACTGCGTGTCGGTGGTGCGACGTACCGTGGTGGCATGCGCCCCGTCACGGACCTGCAACGCACGGTGGCACCGTTCGAGGTGATCAGCGAGTACCGCCCGAGCGGCGACCAGCCGGCTGCGATCGACGACCTCGCGCGCCGTATCCAGGCGGGGGAGAAGGACGTCGTGCTGCTCGGCGCCACCGGCACCGGCAAGTCCGCGACGACCGCGTGGCTGATCGAGCGACTGCAGCGCCCGACGCTCGTCATGGCCCCGAACAAGACGCTGGCGGCCCAGCTCGCGACGGAGTTCCGCGACCTGCTGCCGAACAACGCCGTCGAGTACTTCGTCTCCTACTACGGCTACTACCAGCCCGAAGCGTACATCCCGCAGACGGACACCTACATCGAGAAGGACTCGTCGATCAACGACGAGGTGGAGCGGCTGCGCCACTCGGCGACGTCCTCGCTGCTCACACGCCGGGACGTGGTCGTGGTCGCCACGGTGAGCTGCATCTACGGCCTGGGCACGCCGCAGGAGTACGTCGACCGGATGGTGACCCTGCGGGCCGGCGACGTGGTGGACCGCGACCAGCTGCTGCGCCAGTTCGTCACGATGCAGTACACGCGCAACGACATGGCGTTCACGCGCGGCACCTTCCGGGTGCGCGGCGACACGGTCGAGATCATCCCGGTGTACGAGGAGCTCGCCGTGCGGATCGAGTTCTTCGGCGACGAGATCGAGGCGATCGCGACGCTGCACCCGCTGACCGGCGACGTGGTGCGCTCGGAGGAGGAGGTGCACCTCTTCCCGGCGACGCACTACGTCGCGGGGCCGGAGCGCATGGAGCGCGCGATCATCGGCATCGAGTCCGAGCTGGAGCGCCGGCTGGCGGAGCTGGAGAAGCAGGGCAAGCTGCTCGAGGCGCAGCGGCTGCGGATGCGCACTACGTACGACGTCGAGATGATGCGCCAGGTCGGCTCCTGCGCCGGCATCGAGAACTACTCGCGACACATCGACGGGCGCGCCGCCGGTACGGCACCCAACACGCTGCTGGACTACTTCCCGGAGGACTTCCTCCTGGTGATCGACGAGTCGCACGTCACCGTGCCGCAGATCGGCGCGATGTACGAGGGCGACATGTCGCGCAAGCGCACCCTCGTCGACCACGGGTTCCGGCTGCCGAGCGCCGTCGACAACCGGCCGCTGCGCTGGGAGGAGTTCACCGAGCGGATCGGCCAGACGGTGTACCTGTCCGCGACCCCCGGCGCGTACGAGATGTCGATGTCCGACGGCGTCGTGGAGCAGATCATCCGACCCACCGGCCTGGTCGACCCGCAGGTCGTCGTCAAGCCGACGAAGGGGCAGATCGACGACCTGCTCGGCGAGATCCACGACCGGGTGGCGTGCGACGAGCGTGTGCTGGTCACCACGCTGACCAAGAAGATGGCCGAGGACCTCACCGACTACCTGCTGGAGAAGGGTGTCCGGGTCCGGTACCTGCACTCGGAGGTGGACACCCTGCGTCGTGTCGAGCTGCTGCGCGGCCTGCGGCTCGGTGAGTTCGACGTGCTGGTCGGCATCAACCTGCTCCGCGAGGGCCTCGACCTGCCGGAGGTGTCGCTCGTCGCGATCCTCGACGCCGACAAGGAGGGCTTCCTGCGCTCCGGCACGTCGCTCATCCAGACGATCGGCCGTGCCGCCCGCAACGTGTCCGGCCAGGTCCACATGTACGCCGACAGGATCACGCCGGGCATGGCGACGGCGATCGACGAGACGAACCGCCGCCGCGAGAAGCAGGTCGCCTACAACACCGAGCACGGCATCGACCCGACGCCGCTGCGCAAGAAGATCAACGACATCACCGACCTGCTGGCCCGCGAGGACGCCGACACGGTCGAGCTGATCGGCGGCGCCGGACGGCAGGCGAGCCGCGGCAAGGCTCCGGTGCCGGGATTCGGCTCGCGCGTACCGCACGACGAGCGGACCTGGCTCGCCGGCGCGGCCGCGGGAGACCTGGCCGGTCTCATCCAGGAGCTGACCGACCAGATGCACGCCGCGGCGGCCGAGCTGCAGTTCGAGCTGGCGGCCCGGCTGCGTGACGAGATCTCCGGCCTCAAGCGGGAGCTGCGCGACATGCGGGCCGCGACCGCCTGACGGGCCGGCCCGCTCCCCACGGACCGCGACGAGCTGCCCACTGCCACGCCCGGGCGCAGGTGCCAGCGGGCCGGACGGAGGCGGTGGCCTACACTGACGGGCGGAGGGGAGTACTCCCCACGGCGTCGTCGTCATCACGGTCGTCAGCGTTGCCGACCCGGTGCCGCCGGTCCGTCGCCAGGCTCAGGCCGGCCACGGGCAGAGAAGACCTCCGGTCGCACCCGCACGCGCACTGGAGGTCACGCATGACCGCTCTCGGCTGGGTCACGACGCCCTGGCGGCGTCGATGACGCACGAGCTGCCCGTCGTCTTCGAGGTCGTCTCGCTCGTCGTCGTCGTCGCGATCCTGCTGGCGGACCTGGCGATCGTCGGACGCCGCCCGCACGTGCCGTCGGTGCGGGAGAGCGTCACCTGGGTGCTCGTCTACGTCGCCCTGGCGCTGGTGTTCGCCGGCTTGCTCGTCTGGGTGGGCGGCACCGCTCC
>CAZFTZ010000035.1:0-15028 GCA_964521875.1 uncultured Cellulomonas sp.
GCGCTGCTGCCCTCCCAGTTCGCCGCCCTCGAGCCGCTCCAGCCCGACGAGGACGGCGTCACCGTGCCCGTCTCCGCCGACCCCGAGACGGTCGCCGACCAGGTGCTGCGCGCCCTCGGGCTGGCGTAGGCCCTCCGCACCACAACCGACGGAAGACGAAGGAGTCGTGATGCCGGACGTTCACGACGTGGTCCCTCACGGAGTGCGTGCTGTCGGTGACGGCGCTGGTCTTCGTCCTGCTGCTCGGCCTCGTCGTGTGGTCGGCGCACGACGACGAGCACGGGCCCGCCGTTCCCCGAGGGGGATCGGCGGGCCCGCGGCGTCTCGGTCGGTCAGGCCGCCAGCGCGTGCGACGAACGCCGGGAGGGCGGTCGCCACCAGGCATGCCGGCGCGGTCGCCGCCGCGCCAGCCGGCGCAGCCGCAGCTCACGCTCGACGTCCCGGACACGGTTGGCGTGCTCGACGCGGGCGAGCTCGATGAGGGTCTGGGGGTTCATGACGGGGCTCCTCGTGGGAGATCGGGTGGTGTCGCGCTTCGCCCGTGGGCGTGGCGGTGCCGGACCCCGAACGGGCCCCGGTTCTTCAGGTGCGGTGGGACTACGTCACCACGGCCGTGTGGCGCGCGTCACGTCCTTTTTCGCGACGAGCCGTCCGGTCGGTACCTGTGGCGGCTCAGTCGCCGGCCGTCCCGCGGCTGAGGACGGCGTTCGCCTCGTCGCTCGCGGCGGCCAGGCGACGGGCGAGGCGCTGGGCGCGGGCCTCGTCGTACCGGGGACTGGGCACGGCGATGCTGATCGCGGCGACCGGGTCGTCCGGGAGGGCGCCGATGGCGACGCCGAGGGCGACGACGCCGACCTCGGACTCGTCGCGGTTGACGCCGTAGCCGCGGGCGCGCACCTCGGCCAGCTCGGCGACGAGGTCGTCGAGCGTCCGCAGCCGCTGGTAGGGCCACGGGCGCAGCCCTCCGGAGTGCAGGGCGAGCACGGCGGCGTCCGGCAGGGCGGCGAGCATCGCCTTGCCGCCGGAGGTGCAGTACGCGGGGATCCGCGCGCCGGTGCGCAGCCCGACACGCAGCGCCCCGCCACCCTCGATGCCGTCCGCGAACAAGGCGTCGGCCCCCACCAGCACCTGCAGGTGCACGGTCTCGGCGACGTCGTGGTGCAGCGCGCGCAGCACGGGGCGCAGCCGCCCGGCGATCGACGACGTGCTGCGGGCGACGGCCCCCGCCACCAGCAGGGCCGGGCCGGGGTGGTAGCGGTGCCTGGCCCCCTGCAGCACGAACCCGCGGCCGGCCATCGTCGTCAGCAGCCGGTGCGCGGTGGAGGGGGCGACGCCGAGCGCGGCGGCCGCCTCGGTAACGGACAGCTGCGACCGCTCGGTGAGCAGCGCCAGGAGCTGCATCGCGCGGTCGACGGACTCGATGCGGTAGGGGTCGTCTTTCTGCAGCACGGAAAGACGGTAGGCCGCGATTGCGTAGGACGAAAGTCCTGCCTACGTTCGGCTCTCCGGCGGCAGCGCCCGTGACAGCGGGCCGGCACGTCCGGGGCATCGCTTCGAGGAGGAAGCAGTGACGGATCCGCACGTGATCATCGCCGGCGGCGGCATCGGCGGGGTCGGCGCCGCCCTCATGCTCGGGCGCCGCGGCATCTCCGTGACGCTGCTGGAGCGCGAGCCGCGGTTCGCCGAGGGCGGCTACGGCCTGCAGCTCGGCCCCAACGTCACCCGCACGCTGCGCGAGGAGGGCGTCTTCGAGGCGATCACCGGGCGGGCGGTGTTCCCGCGGCGGCTCGTCTTCCGCAGCGCGCTGACCGGAGAGGTGCTCAACTGGCTCGACTGCGACGACATGGAGCGCCGGTACGGCGCCCGCTACCTCGTCATGCACCGCGGCGACCTGCTCGAGGCCCTGGTCCAGGCGGCGACCGCGACGGGCCACGTCACGCTGCGCACCGCGACGAAGGTCGTCGGGTTCGAGGACCGTGGCGACGGCGTCGCCGTCTCCACCGAGGACGGGCGCACGTACGTCGGTCAGGTGCTGGTCGGCGCGGACGGGATCCACTCGCGGGTGCGCACGGCGTTCGTGGCCGACGAGGTGCGGCCCACCGGCTTCTGCGCCTACCGGGGCACCATCCCGATCGAGGCCGCGGATCCGGGGCTCGACCTGGAGGCGGTCACCGTGTGGTTCGGCCCGCAGCTGCACCTGGTGCAGTACCCGCTGCGCGACTCCCGGGAGCTCAACCAGGTGGCCGTGTTCCACTCGCCGGCCTTCGACCGGGGCGAGGAGCAGTGGGGCACGCCCGACGAGCTGCTCGCGCGCTTCTCCGCCGACGAGGGGCTCCATCCCGCCGTGGTGCGTGGACCGCGTGAGCTGAGCATGACGCGCGGCTGGCCGATGGTGGACCGCGCCCCGCTGAGCACCTACGTCAAGGGCCGCGTCGCGCTGCTCGGCGATGCGGCACACCCGATGCTGCAGTACCTGGCGCAGGGAGCGGGCCAGTCGCTGCTGGACGCCGCCGCGCTGGCCGAGGTGCTCGCGCCGCTGGCGCGCTCGTCCGTGTGGTCGTCGCAGGTCGTCGGCACGGCGCTGGCCGCCTACGACGCCGAACGCGTGCCGCAGGCCAGCCGGGTGCAGGACACCGCACGGTGGTGGGGCGAGATGTGGCACGTCACCGAGCCCGGTGCCGTGATGATCCGCGACGAGGCGTTCCGGCTGGTCGACCGGTACGACTACAAGTACCTCGACTGGCTGTACGGCCCCGTCCGCCACGCCGCCGCGCCCGCCGTCGCCGACCCGTTCTCCCTCGCCGGGCGGCACGCGCACGCCCGCGCCGCCGCCACGCACACCGCCTGAACCGCCGACCACGAAGGAGCCAGTGCCATGACGTCCGTCTTCGAAGGCGAGGAGCTGGACCACGAGACCGTCGAGAACGAGATGCAGCCGCCGGACTCCGCCGAGCTGCGCGCGCTCTACCAGGGCTTCGACGAGGAGCACCTGATCCCGCTGTGGACCCAGATCGACGACCTGATGCCGATGAGCCCTCGGCCCAAGGCCGTGCCCCACGTGTGGCGGTGGTCGAACCTGTACCCGCTCGCGCGCCGGTCCGGTGACCTGGTGCCGGTCGGCCGGGGCGGCGAGCGCCGCGCCATCGGCCTGGCGAACCCCGGGCTGGGCGGGCGGCCGTACATCTCGCCGACGCTGTGGTGCGCCATCCAGTACCTCGGCCCCCACGAGACAGCGCCCGAGCACAGGCACTCGCAGAACGCGTTCCGCTTCGTCGTCGAGGGCGAGGGGGTGTGGACGGTCGTCAACGGTGATCCCGTGCGGATGTCCCGTGGCGACTTCCTGCTCACCCCGGGGTGGAACTTCCACGGCCACCACAACGAGACGGACCAGCCGATGGCCTGGATCGACGGCCTCGACATCCCGTTCAGCCACGCCAACGACGTCGGCTTCTTCGAGTTCGGCTCGGACCGGGTCACCGACGACGCGACGCCGAACTTCTCCCGCTCGGAGCGGCTGTGGTGCCACCCAGGGCTGCGCCCGCTGAGCGGCCTGCGGGACACCGTCTCCTCTCCCATCGGCGCCTACCGCTGGGAGTACACCGACCGAGCCCTGTCCGAGCAGCTGCTGCTGGAGGACGAGGGACAGCCCGCGACCGTCGAGCAGGGCCACGCCGCGGTCCGCTACGTCAACCCGACGACGGGTGGCGACGTGATGCCGACCGTGCGCGCCGAGTTCCACCGCCTGCGCGCCGGCACGACGACCCCGACCCGCCGAGAGGTCGGCTCGAGCGTGTTCCAGGTGTTCGAGGGCTGCGGATCCGTGGTGCTCGGCGGGCAGGAGACCACCCTCGACGTCGGCGACCTGTTCGTCGTGCCGTCCTGGGTGCCGTGGTCGCTGCAGGCGGAGACGAGCTTCGACCTGTTCCGGTTCTCCGACGCGCCGATCATGGAGCGGCTCCACGTCGACCGTACGCACGTCGAGGGGGGCGACCGGTGAAGCTCGCCACCATCCGCACCGCCGGTGGCGGCACCGCGGCCGTGCTGGTCGACGAGGCTGCGGGCACCGCGACCGAGCTGGCCGGCGTCACGGACGTCGGCGAGCTGCTGGCCGGGCCCGGCCTGGCGGCCGCAGCGGGCCTCGCCACCGGGACCGTCCACGCGCTCGCGGACGCCGACTTCGCCCCGGTGGTGCCGCACCCCGGCAAGATCGTCTGCGTCGGCCTGAACTACCGCTCCCACATCCTCGAGATGAAGCGAGACCTTCCGCAGCACCCGACGCTGTTCGCCAAGTTCGCGGACTGCCTGCTCGGCGCCGGGGAGGCGATCCCGCTGCCGCCGGAGTCGGACCAGGTGGACTGGGAGGGCGAGCTGGCGATCGTCGTCGGCGCGTCCGTGCGCCGCGCGACGCCCGACGAGGCGCAGGCGGCGATCGCCGGCTACACGATCGCCAACGACGTCTCGATGCGCGACTGGCAGTTCCGCACGCGCGAGTGGCTCCAGGGCAAGATCTGGGCGGCCGCCACCCCGCTGGGCCCGGTGCTGGCGACGCCCGACGAGGTCCCGGCGCAGGCCTGGATCACCACCACGGTGGATGGCGTCGTCAAGCAGCGCGGCGACGTCCACGACCTGGTGCACGGCCCGCGGTTCCTCGTCGAGTACGTCTCGACGATGCTGCCGCTGCACCCCGGCGACGTCATCCTCACCGGCACCCCCGGCGGGGTGGGCAACGCCCGCACGCCGCAGGAGTTCCTGCGACCGGGCCAGACGGTGACGGTCGCGGTCGACGGCATCGGCGAGCTGACCAACACCACGGTGGCGGAGCAGGTCGGCGCGCCGGCCGCGGCGACGCTGGCCGGGTCGGCGGCATGACCGCCGGGGCGGTCGTCGGGCGCGCGGCGACGACGGAGGACGAGGCCCGGGCGCTGCTGCGGGCGCGGCAGGGTGCCGGTGCCCGTTACGACTCGGTGGACGCCCCGGGGCGGGACCTGGCGTGGGCGCGGCGCGGCACCGCGTACTTCGCGCGCGTCCTGGCCAACCTCGCGGACGACGAGCTCGCGAGGCCCTCGCTGCTGCCGGGGTGGACGCGCGCGCACGTCGTCGCGCACGTCGGCTACAACGCCCGCGCGCTGACGCGGCTGGTGACGTGGGGGCGCACCGGCGTCGAGACGCCGATGTACCGCTCGCCACAGCAGCGCGGCCGGGAGATCGAGCGCGGCTCGACGCTGCCCGCGCGGGCGCTGCGCAACCTGTTCGCGCACTCGGAGGTGCACCTCAACGTCGAGTGGCGGGACGTCGAGGAGGGCCGGTGGGACGCCCCGGTGGTCACCGCGCAGGGGCGCACCGTGCCGCTGCGCGAGACGGCGTGGATGCGGACCCGCGAGGTGTGGGTGCACGCCGTCGACCTCGACGCGTCCGGCTCGTACGTCGACTTCCCGCCGGACCTGCTCGACGCGCTGCTCTCCGACGTGCCGCGGGCGTGGGCCCGGCGGGGCGAGGAGGTCGCGCTCGTCCTCGAGCCGTCCGACCGGCCGGTGCCGGTCGTCGTCGGCGCGGCGGATGCGGCGGCCCCGCACGTCGGCGGCACGGCGGCCGCGCTGGCACGCTGGCTGACCGGCCGCGGCGCGCGCCGGCTCGTCGTCGACGGGCGGGCGCTCGACGACGGCGCGACGCTGCCCGCGATCCCGCGCTGGTTCTAGCCGGACCCCGCGTCAGCGGGTGGCGAGGGTGACGTCGAGGCGGCCGCGCAGGTCCGCCACGGTGGTGCCGAACGTCTCCAGCACCACGGCGCCGGCCGGCCCCACCGCGAACAGGGCGACGTCGGTGTACACCCGCGACACGCAGCCCACCCCGGTGAGCGGGTACGTGCACGCCGGCACCAGCTTGGCGGAACCGTCGCGGGTGAACAGCGTCATCATGACGAACACCTGCTTGGCGCCGATCGCCAGGTCCATCGCGCCGCCCACGGCGGGGATGTCGTCGGGCGAGCCGGTGTGCCAGTTCGCCAGGTCGCCGGCTGCCGAGACCTGGTAGGCGCCCAGCACGCACACGTCGAGATGGCCGCCGCGCATCATCGCGAACGAGTCGGCGTGGTGGAAGTAGGAGGCCCCGGGCAGCTCGGTGACGGGGATCTTGCCGGCGTTGGTCAGGTCCGGGTCGACCTCCTCGCCGACGGCGGCCGGTCCCATGCCGAGCATGCCGTTCTCGGTGTGCAGCACCACGCCCGAGCCGGGCGCCAGGTGCTCCGCGACGAGGGTCGGCTGCCCGATGCCGAGGTTGACGTACGAGCCGTCCGGGACGTCGCGGGCGACGAGCGCCGCCAGCTCGTGCTTGTCCAGCGGGCCGCGGTCGGTGTGCTCGACCGTCGCGGTGGGGGCCGTCGTCGTCGGGCCGGTGGGGATCGTCGTGCTCGTCGTGCTCGTCGTCATGCCGGCACCCCTTCCCGGCCCGCGGCCGCCGCGGCCGACAGGTCCAGCACCCGGTCGACGTAGATCCCGGGCGTGACGACGGCCTCCGGGTCGAGCCCGCCGAGCGGCACCACGCGGTGCACCGCGGCGATCGTCGTGCGCGCCGCGGTGGCCATGACGGGGCCGAAGTTCCGCGCGGTCTTGCGGTAGACGAGGTTGCCGGCCGGGTCCGCGGCGAAGGCGCCGACGAGCGCGTAGTCGCCGCGGATCGGGTACTCCAGCACGTACCTGCGCCCGTCGATCACACGGGTCTCCCTGCCCTCCGCCAGCGGCGTGCCGACGCCGGTGGGGCAGTAGAACGCCCCGATCCCCGCGCCTGCGGCCCGCATCCGCTCGGCGAGGTTGCCCTGCGGCACCACCTCGAGCTGGATCCGGCCGGCCCGGTACAGCTCGTCGAACACGTACGAGTCCGCCTGCCGGGGGAACGAGCAGGTCATCTTGCGCACCCGCCCGGCCTGCAGCAGCGCGGCCAGGCCCGTGTACCCGTTGCCGGCGTTGTTCGACACGACCTGCAGGTCGGTGGCGCCCTGCGCGATGAGCGCGTCGACGAGCGCGACCGGCATGCCGGCCATGCCGAAGCCACCGACGAGGATCGTCGCCCCGTCCTCGATCCCGGCGACCGCCTCGGCGGGGTCGGCGGTGATCACCGTCCTCACGTGCCCGCTCCCGTCGCCGACTCGTTCTCCAGCACCACCGCCAGGCCCTGCCCGACGCCGATGCAGATCGCCGCCACGCCCCAGCGCTCGCCGCTCTCCCGCAGGTCCTGCGCCAGCGTGCCGAGGATGCGCCCGCCCGACGCCCCGAGCGGGTGCCCGATCGCGATCGCCCCGCCGTGCGTGTTGACGACGTCCGGGTCGACCTTCCAGGCGTCCAGGCAGACGAGCGACTGCACCGCGAACGCCTCGTTCAGCTCGACCGCGCCGACGTCGGACCACGTGATCCCGGCCCGCGCCAGGGCCTGGTTCGCCGCCTCGACCGGTGCGTACCCGAACCGTTGCGGCTCGAGCGCCATCGTCCCGCGGCCGGCGACGCGGGCCAGGGGATCGGCGCCGATCGTCACCGCCGCGTCGGCCGCGCCGAGCAGCACGGCGGACGCGCCGTCGGTCAGCGGGGAGGCGTTGCCCGCCGTGATCGTGCCGTCGGGGCGGAACGCGGGCGCCAGCGCGGCGAGCGACTCGGGCGTCGCGTCGGGACGGATGCCCTCGTCGCGGGAGACCTCGGTGACGGCGCCGCGGCGCCCCGGCACCGGCACGGGCACGACGAGCTCGTCGTAGAACCCGGACTCCCAGGCGGCGTGCGCCAGCCGGTGCGAGCGCGCGGAGAACTCGTCCTGCCGCCGGCGCGACACCCCGAACTCCTCCTGGAGCTGTTCGTTCGCCTCACCGAGCGTCACCGTCCACTCCCGCGGCATCCGCGGGTTGACCAGCCGCCAGCCGAGCGTCGTCGAGACGGCCGTCACGTCGCCGTTCGGGTACCCGCGCTCCGGCTTGGGCAGCACCCACGGCGCGCGCGACATCGACTCGACGCCGCCGGTGAGCACCACGTCGGCGTCCCCGGTCTCGATGGTGCGGGACGCGATCATCGCCGCGTCGAGCGACGAGCCGCAGAGCCGGTTGACCGTGGTGCCCGGCACCGACACCGGCAGCCCGGCGAGCAGCGCGGCCATCCGCGCGACGTTGCGGTTCTCCTCGCCGGCGCCGTTGGCGTTGCCCCAGACCACCTCGTCGACCGCGCCGCGCGGCAGGTCCGGCGTCTTGGCGAGCACGGCCTGCACGACGAGCGCGGACAGGTCGTCGGGCCGCACCGGGGCGAGGGCGCCGCCGAGCTTGCCGAACGGCGTCCGGACCGCCGCGTACACGTAGGCGGAGCGCATCGTTCCCTCTTCTCGCTAGGTCGGGTCGGCCGTGTACGGCAGCACCAGCCGGGAGGGGTGCTGCGCGTCGCGGTAGATCTTGTGCGTCACCGGGCGGCCCACCGGCAGGTGGAACGCGTCCGGGGGGAGCAGCGCGTTGTGCTCGTCGGCCAGCGGCTCGTCGTTGGACAGCTCGACGACGAGGCGGTGCCCGGGCAGGAACGTCGCCGCGAACGGGTAGAGCCGCACCACGTACTCCTCGACGGCCCCGGGCTGTACCGGGACGGCGCGGGTGTGCGGGTGGTACGGGTTGCCCTCGGTGGTGCGGGCCGCGTCGAGCTCGCGGTGCGACGCCTTGAGGTAGCCCGTCGTCACCAGCTGGCGCGCACCACCGGGGGAGCAGTCCCACAGCCGCAGGATGAAGTTGGTGTCGTCCTGGTCGATCTCGGCGAACAGGTGCGCGGCTCCGGTGCCGATCATCTCGGTCGGCTCCTCGAACGGCGGCGTGCTCCAGGACAGGATCTCGACCGTGTCGGTCACCGTGAGCGGGGCCTGGTAGAAGCCGTCCGGGGCGGCGTGCTCGGCGCCCATCGGCTCCGGCTGTGGCGACAGCGCGCGGCGCGGGCGCAGGTACAGGGCGCGGTGCTCGACGTCCTTCGGCGGGAACTGCTCGCCGGTGACGTACCGGCGCGAGCCTTCGACGAAGACGCTGACGGCGGGCTCGTCGTCCACCCCGTTGTCGACGCCCTTGAGCCAGTGGTCGTACCAGCGGAACATCGCGTCGTGCTCCTCGACGAAGGGGCGCGACTGCATCGGCGGGTACGGCCCGATCGTCAGCTTCTTCGGCCCCTTCAGCCGGTCGAACAGCTCGATCGTGCCGTCCACCGTCCAGCCGCGGCCCTGGTCGATCTGCAGCCAGACGGGGACCTCGATGTTCGGGGCGAGCGTCACGGGGTTGCGCTCCTCGTACCACTCGCCGTCCAGCTCGTGGGTGACGATGTCGAACCACGCCTCGTGGTGGCGCGGGTAGGTCAGCACGTGGACGAGGTTCGGCCAGGCGGCGACGTCCGGGTCCGCCAGGCGTCGCCCGACGAGCGCAGCGACCTCGTCGGGCGGGAGCGACGCCAGCGTGCGGGACGTGACGCGCTCGGTGAACGCCCAGCCGGAGTCGCCCCCGCGGCCCTCGCGCGCGGCGCGCGGCATGAACCACATGACGCCGCCGTGGTACGTCGTCTCGTAGAAGTCGTAGTGGCCGCCGCTGACGAAGATCGCCCGCAGGTGCGGTGGGCGCTCGGCTGCCGCGAGCACCTGCATCGACCCGAAGTAGGAGATGCCGATCATGCCGACGTTGCCGTCGCACCACGGCTGCGCCGCCACCCACTCGATGAGGTCGTAGGCGTCCTGGCCCAGCGGGACGCCGCCCGCGTTGTAGTTGCCGACGTGCTCGCCGCCTGAGCCGCCGGTGCCGCGCAGGTCCCCGATGACGTGGACGTAGCCCTCCTCGACGACGCGCGCGATGTCGCCGGCCTCGATGCAGCCGTCCCACATCGGGCTCGGGCGCCGCTGCGGCGGCATCGTCAGGGCGAGCGCCTGCAGCTCCTTGCCGTACGGGCTGAGCGCGACGAGCGCGGGGCGCGGCTCGTCGTCGGCGCCGTGGTAGGCGTCGGCGACCAGCGTGACGCCGTCCCGCATCGGCACCTGCAGGTCCTTGCGGACGGTGATCTTGCGCCCGCCCGCGTCCAGGATGTCGCCCATCGCCGCGTTCACTCCTGTTCAGTCCCGTCCGGACGCGTCGAGCAGTAGCCGTGCATCGTCGTGAAGAACGGGGACGGCTCGAGCGTCGGGTCGCCCCGGTAGCCGAGCTCGTCGGCCGCCAGCGCGAACGGCGAGTACACCGACCCGGTCTTGCGCAGGCCGGCGGCCAGCTGTCGCCGGGCGGCGGCGTCGATGCGGTGGGCGAGGTCGAGGCTCTCCTGGAGCGCCCGGCGCGCCTGGTCCTCGTCGAGCACCGCGCCGTAGGGCGCGCCGTCGGAACCCCGGTACGGGTGCCCGAGGAACAGCCGCCGCGGCCGCACCTCGTCGCGCAGGTGCCGCAGGCTCGCGCGGTAGGCGACCGGGTCCGCGTAGCCCGGGAACCCGCTCGCCGCCCCGTGGACCTGCACCGCGTCGCCGACGAACACGTCGCCCTGGCCGTCGACGACGTAGGCGACGGACCCGGCGGTGTGGCCCGGCACGTGGTGCACGCTGACCGAGACCCCGCCGCCGAGGTCGAGCCGCTCGCCGCCGTGCAGCAGCACCGACGGCTCCATCTCGCCGGAGATCGCCGCCTCCGCGGTCTTGGCCACCTGCTCGGCGCCGTGCGGGTCGCGCACGTACCGGGCCCGCCCGTCGAGGTACTCCCTCACGTGCGCGCGACGCGAGCGCAGCAGGTCCGCGTCGGCCTCGTGGATCACCACCTGCGCCCGCCGGCCCGTCAGCTCCCACAGCGCGTGCGCGCCGCCGAGGTGGTCGACGTGGCCGTGCGTCAGCAGGATCCAGCGGACGTCCGCGACGTCCCGCCCGAGCGCCGCCAGGGCGGGGGCGATGCCCTCCGCGGGCGACGAGGCGACCCCGGTGTCGACGATCGCCGGCCGAGGCGCGTCGACCAGGTAGCCGTAGAGGCCGAACCGGCCCCAGGGGGAGACGAGCGGGTGGACGGCGACGCTCATCGCAGGAACTCCGCCGTCTGCTCGAACGCCCGGTAGTACTCCGGGATCCACGAGAACCTCTGCACGAACCCGTGGACCGCGCCCGGGTAGCGGGTGAGCGTGACCTCGACGCCCGCCGCCTGCAGCCGGTGGGCGTACCGCTCGCCCTCGTCGCGCAGCGGGTCGTGCTCGGCGGTCAGGACGAGCGCCGGCGGCAGCCCGGACAGGTCCGCGCGCTTGATCGGCGACACCCGCGGGTCCGCGGGGTCCGCCCCGGAGTCGAGGTAGAACGCGTTGAACGGCGCCAGGCCGGCCGTCTCCAGGCCGTACCCGACGGCGTTCTCGCGCAGCGAGCCGTAGCGGTCGACGTCGAAGTCCAGGTCGACGGACGGGTAGTAGAGGACCTGGTGCGTGATCGCGGCGAAGCCGTCGTCGTGCGCCTGCGCGACGACGGCGGCGGCGAGCGTGGCTCCGCTGCTGTCACCGGCGACGGCGAGCGTGCCGCCGTCCCACGCCAGGCGTTCGTCGTCCGCGGCCCAGCGCACCGTCGCGGAGCAGTCGTCCAGGCCGGCCGGGAACGGGTGCTCCGGCGCCAGGCGGTAGCCGACGGACACCACTCGCAGCCCGGTCTCCTTCGCCAGCGCCCGCGCGACGTGGTCGTGCGTGTCCAGGCTGCCGAGGAAGAACGCGCCACCGTGCAGGTACACCAGCAGCCCGTACGCGTCGGCCTGCGCCGGCGTGTACACCCGGACCGGCACCTCGCCCGCCGCCGTCGAGGCAACGGTGTCCTCGACGGCACGCAGCGGCAGGCGCCGGTCCACCGGCGGCACCTGCGCCTGCTCGGCGAGGCGCAGTGCCACCGGGTCGAGCGGGCCGTCGGGCGGGGGCGGCAGCGCGCCCAGCACCTGGGCGATCTCGGGGTGCAGCGTCACGGGGTCAGGCACCGGCTCCCGCCGTGGCGGGCTTCTGACCAGGGAAGACGTCGTCGACCTCGTCCTCGGTCCAGCCCTGGCGCGAGATGCGCTGCAGCTCGTCGGTCATCGGCTTGCGGGTGGCCTGGTACGTCTCCAGCGCCTCCTTGACCGAGGCCGACGAGACCAGGGCGTCGGCCAGCCCGCCGGCGTCGAGGATCGCCGAGTTCGCACCCTGGCCCTGGTGGTGCAGCATCGCGTGCGCCGCGTCGCCGAGCAGCGCGACGCAGTCCGAGTGCCAGGTGCCGACCGGGTCGATGTCGTGGGCGGCGCGGACGTTGACCGTCGCCATGTCGAGGTCGCGGGCGACGGCGACGATCCGCTCGTCGAAGCCCTCCAGCGTCGCCAGCAGGTCGTCCTTGGTGTCCTGCGGAGACCAGGTGCTGTCCGTCGACCGCGCCGTGACGTCGAACGAGAGCTGGCCGCGGTGGCGCAGCGGCAGCACGTACACCTTGGTGCCGCGGCCGAGGTACATCCGCAGGTTGTCGTCGACCACCAGCCCGTGGGCGTCCTCGGCCGGGATGACCGTGCGGTAGGCGTGCTCGCCGGCGAACACCGGGGGCTTGTCGCTGAACAGCTGCTGGCGGACGACGGACTTGATGCCGTCGGCGCCGACGACGAGGTCGGCCGTCACCGTCGAGCCGTCCGCGAACGTCAGCGTCGCCTGCTCGCCGTCGTCGACGACCGTCTGCAGCTTGCGGCCGAACTGCACCATGCCGGCCGGCAGCACGCTGAGCAGCGCGTCGATGAAGTCGCAGCGGTGGATCAGGTGGGTCTTCTCGCCGAAGGTGTCGATCTCCGGCCAGGAGTCCTTGATGATCGGCTCGCCGTTCGCCGTGAGGATCTCGAAGTAGTCGCTCGGAGAGCTGACCCGCGCGATCGCGTCGAAGACCCCCCACTGGCGGAACTGGTCCATCGTGGAGGGCCGCAGGCCGATCCCGGCGCCGACCTCGCGGGGCTGGGTCGCCTGCTCGTACACGGTGACGGTGGCGCCGAGCCGACCGAGGGCCTTGGCGGCGGCCGCGCCGCCGAACCCGGCGCCGACGATGGCGATGTTCAGGTTCTTCAGTTCCATGGTTCTCGCCCTTCTCTCTGGCGGCGCGTCGATGCGCCCGTGCGCTGTGGTCAGCCGTGGACCGCGAGGAAGTCCGCCGGGTTCGCCACGAACAGCTTCGTGATCGTGGCCTGGTCGACCCCGGCGTCCCGCAGGTTCGGGATCAGGTCGTCGAAGATGTAGTTGATGGTGTGGCCCTTGACGCCGGCCCAGCCCAGCGGGCTGCAGTTGGCGTCGGCCGAGAGGAGCAGCTGGTCGGTGTACCCCTGGCCGAGCAGGCGCAGGAAGTGCTCCAGCCGCTCGTCGCGCGGACGGGCCCAGAACGGCGGGTCCTCGAGCTCCGTCTCGTAGCCCCAGGTGTCGAACCCGAGGCGTCCTCCCTGGTCGGCGATCCACGTGTCGCGGGTGTGCTGGTGGTTCACGCCGTCGTCGATGTGGCCGAACATCACCCGGTCGAGTGGCAGCTGCTCGTCGGTGAAGATGTCGATCGCCGGTTCGGCGTCGATCGACAGGTGGGTGACCACGGGCACCCCGGTGGTGACCGCGGCGCGGGCCGCGGCGCGGTAGATGCGCTTGTCGAGGTCGGTCATGCGCCCGCCGCGGCTGACGCCGACCTTGATGACACCGGCTCTGCTGCCGGTGCCGGCGATGCCCACGGTGATCTCGTGGACGAACTGCCGGGCGAGGTAGTCCACGCTCGCCTGGGCGAAGTAGGGCAGGGCGGTGTCGCCGCCGACGAAGCCGGTGCAGGCGACGATGTGGACGCCCGTCTTGGCGGACAGCGACTTGTAGTGGTCGACGTCCCGGCCGTTGCAGATGCCGGTGAGGTCGACGAACGTGCCGCCGCCGTGCTCGTGGAACCGGCGCAGCGTGGGGACGGTCTCCTCGTAGCGCTGCTCCGGCGTCTTCCACCAGCGGGTGTCCAGCTCGGAGCCGGGCATGCCGTACCCGATGTGCTCGTGGACGGCGACGATCCCGAGCTCCTCGACCGCGATCGGCCCGAGGACGGTGTTGACGTGCGGCACGGCGCTCACCTCCGTCCCGCGGTCGCGACCGACAGCAGCGTGCCGGGGTTCTCGCACAGCAGGCGCCGGACGTCGTCGTCGCCGAGACCCCGCGCGCGCAGCAGCGGGACGAACGCCGACAGGACGTGACCGTACGGCAGGTCGTCGTCGGGCTGGCCCTTGGCCACCCCGATCGCGTTGCTCGACAGCAGCACCTGTGCGCCGTGTCCAGCCCGGACCAGCTCGACGACCAGGTCGGCGCGCTCGTCGTCGGTCACGTGGGCGTCGCCCTCCCGGCCGACGTGGTCCAGCGCGACGTACGCTCCGCGGCGGGCGACCTGTGCCGGGGCGTCGTCGGCGACGGCGTCCTTGCGGTCGAGGCCGCCGACGACGACGCGGCCGGCCGGCAGGCCCTCGCCCAGGACGACGTCGAGGTCGCCCACGGCGTCGTTCCCGTAGCGGACGGAGACGGCGACGCCGGTGGCGAGGCCCGCCCGGGCGGCGCCGCGCAGCAGGCTCCCGTCGGTGGCCGTCCTGCCCCGCGGGCTTGCCGCGGTGGCGACGAGGCCGGCGGCGGCGCGCCGCTCCACGCGCGGGACCACCATGCCCTCGGTCACCTCCCGGGTGAAGAGGTCGGCGAAGCGCTCCGCCGGCCACGGTGTCGGCGGGTTGGTCTGCGGCGTGAGGAAGTACCCGCCGAGCATCTCCTCGGGTCCCAGGCCCGTCGAGGCGACGATGTGCACGCCTGTCGTCCGCGAGAGGGCCTCGTAGAGCGGGAGGTCGCGGCCGTGGAACATCCCGGTGCTGTCGACGATCGTGCCACCGCCGAGCGCGCGGTACTCGGTCAGGCGGCGCGCCAGGGTGGCGAAGATCTCCGCACGGTCCATCGTGACGTCGAACGCGTACTGCGCGCCCGGCACCACGGACAGCAGCGCCTCGTGGACCGCGACGACCCCCAGCCGGTCGGTGGCGATCGGGCCCAGCACCGTGTTGACC
>CAZFTZ010000036.1:0-9796 GCA_964521875.1 uncultured Cellulomonas sp.
TGGGCCGGCCGTCCGAGCCGGTCGGACAGCACCTCCGCCAGGCGGGCGGTGTACGGGTCGGCGCCGTAGGCGGTGACGTGCCCCCCGTTCGCCTCCGCGAGAGCGGCCAGCACCTCGGGGTGCGCGCCGGCGTAGTTGTCCGAGCCGAAGTCGATGCGAGTGGGGTCGTGCAACGTGGTCACGCGGACAGTCTCCCGCAGCCTGCGGGTGCTCCGGACCGGCGTCAGGCCCCGCGCTGCGGCGTGCGGTCCGGGGCGCGCACGACGAAGATCGAGGCAGGCGCCCGACGAACGGAGGTGGACGTGTCGACCGACGGCCCGACCGACGACAGCCGGCACGAGACGTTCGCCGAGCGCGCGGACCGCAACTGGGACGAGCTGGTCCAGGAGCTGCGGGTGACGCAGACCGGCGCGCAGATCCTCGTCGGCTTCCTGCTCACCGTGCCGTTCCAGCAGCGGTTCGCGACGCTGGACGACTACCAGCGGGTGCTGTACCTCGTGCTCGTCGGGCTCGCCGTGCTGGCGACCACGCTCATCGTGACCCCGGTCTCGCTGCACCGGATGCTGTTCCGGCACCGGCTGAAGCGGGAGCTGGTCGACTCGGGGACCGCGTTCGCGCGCGCGGGGCTCGTGGTGCTGGCGCTGGTGCTCGCCGGGGTGCCGATGCTGCTGTTCGACGTCGTCGTGTCGCGGGTCGCCGGGATCGTCGCCCTCGTGGTGGTCGCGCTGCTGCTCGTCGCGTGCTGGTGGGTGACGCCCCACCTCGTCGAACGCCGAGCGCTTGCTTCGCGAACGTCATCCGTGCCGCGGCCCCGAGGTCCCGCGGCCGGGCCGCCGACGACGTGATAGACCGGAACCACGCCCAACCGAGGAGACGACCATGACCGACCTTCCCAAGTTCACCGTCCCGTCCCTGACGCCCGACGAGGGCGCGAGCACGGCGGCCGTTCTGCAGGAGCGCCTGCACTCGCTCAACGACCTCCACCTGACGCTCAAGCACATCCACTGGAACGTCGTCGGCCCGAACTTCATCGCGGTGCACGAGATGCTCGACCCGCAGGTCGACGCGGTGCGGACGATGGTGGACGACATCGCCGAGCGCATCGCCACCCTGGGCGTCGCGCCGATCGGCACCCCCGGCGCACTGGTGAAGTCCCGCACCTGGGAGGACTACCCGATCGCCAAGGGCACGACGACCGAGCACCTGACCGAGCTCGACAAGGTCTACACCGGGGTCATCCGTGCGCACCGCTCCGCGGCGGACGCCACCGAGAAGCTCGACCTGGTGACGAACGACCTGCTGATCGGCCAGCTCCACGAGCTGGAGAAGTTCCAGTGGTTCGTGCGGGCGCACCTCGAGAGCGCCGACGGCGCACTGGGCACCGCGCAGGCATGACGGACGTCGACGCCGACGCGGACCTGCGGACCGGCCGGTCCCAGGCCCGCGCGGCGACGACGAACCCGCTGGGTGGGGCCACCGCCCACCTGCACTACGCCGCGCGGCTCGAGGACGCGGTCGACCGCCGCGTCGCCCGCGCGTTGCGGCGGCGCGGCTGGACGGTGCGCGTCGAGCCCTACCCGGGGTACGGCACGCCGCACTGGGTGCGCGTGCTGGCGCGCAGCGTGCTCGCCGCCCCCGAGGTGGCCGACGAGGACCTGCCCGGCGCCGGCGCCGGCGAGGCCGGCGGGTCGTGGCACGGCACGCACGCCCACGCGGTGCGCGGCTGGCGCTCCTTCCTCACCGCGTCGGTGGCCGGCGCGCACGTCGAGGTGCGGGTCGGGGCGACGGTGCACCACCTGGTGACCGACCGCGGCGGCTACGTGGACCAGGTGATCGCCGCCGACCTCGACCCCGGCTGGCACACGCTCGAGCTGCGCACCGGCGACGGGTCGGTCACCACGGCGCCTGTGCAGGTGATCGACCCGTCGGTGCGCTCCGGCATCGTCAGCGACGTCGACGACACGGTCGTCGTCACGCGCCTGCCCCGCCCGTTCATCGCCGCGTGGAACGCCTTCGTCCGGCACGAGAACGCCCGCGAGGCGGTGCCCGGCATGGCCGGGCTGTTCGCCCGGCTGCTGGCCGACGAGCCGCGGCTGCCGGTGCTCTACCTGTCGACCGGCGCGTGGAACGCCGCGCCAGCCGTCGGCCGGTTCCTGCACCGGCACGGCTTCCCGGCCGGCACCATGCTCATGACCGACTGGGGCCCGACGAACACCGGCTGGTTCCGCTCCGGCCGCCGGCACAAGGTCGCCCAGCTGCACCGGCTGTTCACCGAGTTCCCCGACGTCGAGTGGGTGCTCGTCGGTGACGACGGCCAGCACGACCCGGAGATCTACGCCGGAGCCGCGCGCCACTACCCGGCGCACGTGCGGGCCATCCTGCTGCGGCAGCTGACGTTCGCCGAGCACGTGCTGTCCAGCGGTCTCCCGGGGCCGACGGTCGGGGCCGCGCACGCCGAGCAGGCGGCGGCGTCCGAGCACGTGCTGGTGCTGCAGGGGCCCGACGGGCGCTCGCTGTCGCGGCAGGTGGACCGCGCCGGGCTCCGCCTGCGCTGAGCGGCGGGGCTACAGCCGTTCCTCGTCGTCCCACTCGTCGGCGGCGGCCGCGTCCTCGTCGTCGGGGTCGAGCTCCGCCTGCCGCAGCGACCGGGGGGCCAGCCGCACGTCACCGCCCGACCGCGCGTCCGCGGCGGCGAGCTCGGCCTCGGACCGCACCGGGTCGGCGAGGTGCTCGGCCGCCGGGTCGGAGTGGAGGTCGCGCGGGCGGGACGTCATGTCACGGTTGTACCCGGTCCGGCCGCCCCACGCACCTGACGGTGCGCGGGTACCGTGACGCCATGCCACAGGCCCCGTCGCCGCTCCCGGTCGTCCCCGTGGTGCCCGTCAGCGCCGCGATGCGCCGCGCCAAGGTCCGGGCCGCCACCGAGCACACCACGGTGGGGCTCGCCAGCACCGGCACGGGCGGCACGGTCACCATCCAGTGCGCCTGCGGCATGACGCTGACCAACGGCCCGACGTGGTCGCTCGACGAGCACATCCGGCTGCACCGCGCCGAGGCCCGGTTCCTCGCCCTCGCAGAGGCGGCGCCACCGGGCATCCCGCGCCTCGTCGACTGGCCGCTCGGCAGCTGACGGGAGCCATCGTGCAGGTCTGGCAGCTGTGGCCCGGGCGGGCGTACCCGCTGGGCGCGACGTACGACGGCGCCGGCACCAACTTCGCGCTGTTCTCCGAGGTCGCCGAGCGGGTGCAGCTCTGCCTGCTCGACGAGGACGGGACGGAGACCCGCGTCGACCTGACCGAGGTCGACGCCTTCGTCTGGCACGGCTACCTGCCCGGGATCGGTCCCGGGCAGCGTTACGGCTTCCGCGTCCACGGTCCGTACGACCCGCTGCACGGCCACCGCTGCGACCCGTCCAAGCTCCTGCTGGACCCGTACGCCCGCGCCATCGACGGCCAGGTCGACGGCCACGAGTCGCTGTACTCCTACCGGTTCGCCGACCCGACGACCCGCAACGTGCTGGACTCCGCCGCGCACACGATGGTGGGCGTCGTCACCACGCCGTACTTCGACTGGGGCCACGACCGGCCTCCCAAGCACGAGTACGCCGACTCGGTGATCTACGAGGCGCACGTCAAGGGGCTGACCAAGCGCCACCCCAAGGTCCCCGAGGAGCTGCGCGGCACGTACGCGGCGCTGGCGCACCCCGCGGTGATCGACCACCTGAGCGACCTCGGCGTCACGGCCGTCGAGCTGATGCCGGTGCACCAGTTCGTGCAGGACCCGGCGCTCGTCGGGCGCGGCCTGTCCAACTACTGGGGCTACAACACGATCGGCTTCTTCGCGCCGCACAACGGCTACGCCGCCTACACCCGGCCCGGCCAGCAGGTGCAGGAGTTCAAGGCGATGGTCAAGGCGCTGCACGCCGCCGACATCGAGGTGATCCTCGACGTCGTCTACAACCACACCGCCGAGGGCAACCACCTGGGCCCGACGCTGAGCTTCCGCGGCATCGACAACGCCAACTACTACCGGCTGGTGGACGACGACCCGGCGCACTACTTCGACACGACCGGAACCGGCAACTCGCTGCTGATGCGCTCGCCGCACGTGCTGCAGCTCATCATGGACTCGCTGCGCTACTGGGCGACCGACATGCACGTCGACGGGTTCCGGTTCGACCTGGCGGCGACGCTGGCCCGGCAGTTCCACGAGGTGGACCGGCTGTCGGCGTTCTTCGACATCGTGCAGCAGGACCCGGTGGTGTCCCAGGTCAAGCTGATCGCCGAGCCGTGGGACCTGGGCGACGGCGGCTACCAGGTGGGCGGCTTCCCGCCGCTGTGGACCGAGTGGAACGGCAAGTTCCGGGACACCGTGCGCGACTTCTGGCGCTCCGAGCCGTCGACGCTGGGCGAGTTCGCCAGCCGCCTCTCGGGTTCGTCGGACCTCTACGAGCACACCGGGCGCCGCCCGCTCGCCTCGATCAACTTCGTCGTCGCGCACGACGGGTTCACGCTGGCGGACCTGGTCTCCTACAACGGCAAGCACAACGAGGCCAACGGCGAGAACAACCGCGACGGCTCCGACGACAACCGCTCCTGGAACTGCGGTGCGGAGGGCCCGACGAGCGACCCGGCGATCCTCGCGCTGCGCGCCCGCCAGCGCCGCAACTTCCTCGCCACGCTGCTGCTGAGCCAGGGCGTGCCGATGCTGGCGCACGGCGACGAGCTGGGCCGCACCCAGCAGGGCAACAACAACGGCTACTGCCAGGACAACGAGCTGACCTGGCTGGACTGGGACCTCGACGACGCGCGTGCCGAGCTGCTCGAGTTCACCCGGCGCGTGGTGCGGCTGCGCCGCACTCATCCGGTGTTCCGGCGGCGCAGGTTCTTCGCCGGGCGCCCCGACCACGGCGGGGAGTCCGACCTGCTGGACATCGCCTGGTTCACCCCGGCCGGCGCGCACATGGACGACTCGGCGTGGGAGAACGACCAGGCGCGGTCGGTGATGGTGTTCCTCAACGGCTCGGCGATCACCGAGTCCGACGCCCGCGGCGCACCGATCGCCGACGACTCGTTCCTGCTGCTGTTCAACGGGCATTTCGAGGAGACGGTCTTCCAGCTCCCGGCACGCGACTTCGGGGAGCGCTGGACCGCGGTGCTCGACACCGACGGCGCAGTTCCCGCCGGCAAGTCGATCCGGTCGCGCGCCAAGGTGACGCTCGCGCCGCGCTCCGCCGTCGTGCTCAGCCGGCCGCCTGAGCCGGCCAAAACCGTGGCGGGGACTCAGCGAGCCGCCGCCGCGGCGTCCACCAGCGCGCCGAGCCGGGACAGTGCCCGGTAGTACTTCTTCCGGTAGCCACCGGCCAGCATCTCCTCGCCGAACAGCGCGGGCTCGCCCGCACCGCCCAGCAGCACCGGTACGTCCCGGTCGTACAGCCGGTCGACGAGCACCACGAGCCGCAGCGCGACGTCCTGGTTCTCGATGCGCCGCACCCCGGTGACGCCGACGAGACCGACGCCGTCCAGCAGCGCGCCGTAGCGACTCGGGTGGACGAGCGACAGGTGCGTCAGCAGCTCGCCGAAGTCGTCGAGCGTGGCGTCGGCGCGCTCCGCCACCGCGGCGCGGACCTCGTCGTCGGCCAGCCCCGGGCGGTCCGTGACGGCGTGCCGGTGCCGGTAGTCCGGGCCGTCGATGCGCAGCACCTCGAAGCGCGCGGCCATCGCCTGGATCTCGCGCAGGAAGTCCTCCGCGGCGAACCGGCCCTGTCCCAGCGACTCCGGCAACGTGTTGCTCGTCGCGGCCAGCGCCACGCCGCGGTCCGACAGCTCGCGGATCAGCCGAGTCATCAGCATGGTGTCGCCCGGGTCGTCGAGCTCGAACTCGTCGATGCAGACCAGCGCATGCGCCGCGAGGGCGTCCACGGTCGCCGCGAAGCCGAGCGCGCCGACCAGGTGCGTGAGCTCGACGAACGTGCCGTACGCGGTGCGCTGCGTGCCGACCGTGCGCGCCAGGGACGCCAGCAGATGCGTCTTGCCCACGCCGAACCCGCCGTCGAGGTAGACCGCGGGGCGTGGCGCGACCCGGCGGCGGAACCGCGGCAGCGCCGGTGGGTGCGCGACGACGTCCGCGACCTCGCGCAGCCGGGCCAGCGCCGCCCCCTGCGACGGGTGCGCCGGGTCCGGCCGGTAGGTGTCGAAGCTCTCGCGGGCGAAGTGCCGGGGTGGGACGAGGTCCGCCAGCAGCCGGTCCGTCGCGGGGTCGGGGCGCCGCCCGACGAGCGAGCCGGGCACGCGCAGCGGCTGCGTCGTCGCCTCGGCCTGCGTCACGGTCGCCACTCTAGGTCCGGCCGCGGTTCAGCCCGGTCCACCGCCTGCTCAGAGGACGGCCACCGCCAGGCCCTGCGACGCGGCGGTGAGCCGCTCGTCGTTGGTTCACAGCGCCGAGCATCCGGCCGCCTGAGCCGCCGTGACGTGCAGGGCGTCGGGCGTCCCGACGCCGGACGTCGCCCGCAGCATCGCGCCGCCGATACCGTGACGACGTGACCGGAGCACCCGAGCTCGTCGTGCTGCACCCAGCCAGCCTCGTCGGCACCACGCTGGCGCCCGACGACGACGCGGCCCTGCTCGCGCTGTTCGACGACCCCGCTCCCCAACCGGCCACCGGCAGCCACGTGCGGGCGATCATGCTGGAGAGCCTCGACGGTGGCGCCACCGGTCCGGACGGCCGCTCCGGCTCGCTCGGAGACGCCACAGACAGGCGGGTCTTCGGCGCGCTGCGGGCACTGGCGGACGTCGTGCTCGTCGGCGCCGGGACGGTGCGAGCCGAGGGTTACGGCGACGTGCAGGTGCCGGACCGGCTGCGTGCGGTGCGCGCCGCGCGGGGACGAGCGCCGCGGGCCGAGCTGGCCGTCGTCACCGCTTCCGGCGTGGTCCCGGACAGCGCCCTGGACGCCGGCGCGCTCGTCGTCACGTCGTCGGCCGCGCCCGGGCTGGGACTGCTCCGCGACCGTGTCGGGGACGACCGGCTGGTCCTCGCGGACGGCCCGGACGCCGGACGGCTCGACCTCGCGCTCGCACTGCGCGGGCTGGCCGAGCGCGGGCTCACCCGCGTGCACACCGAGGGCGGGCCGGCACTGCTGCGCGACCTGCTCGCCGCACGGCTCGTCGACGAGCTGTGCCTGACCCTGGCGCCGTTGCTGGTCGGGGGCGTCGGGCGCCGCCCGCTCGTCGGCGACGAGGGGACGCGTCCGCTCGTCGGCGGGACCGGCGACCTCCCCGCCGGGCTGCCGGTGCCGCTCGCCACGCCCGCCCGGCTGGAGCTGCTCCACCTGCTCCGCGCGGGCTCCACGCTGCTGGGTCGCTGGCGGGTCGCCTAGGCTCGGGCCGTGGCTGACACGATCGCCGTCCTCGTCGAGGACGCCCTCTCCCCCGACGACGTCGCGCACGTCGTCGCCCTGCACCCGGACGAGGACCTCGCGTACCGCGTGCTCGTTCCCGCCGACACCGACCGCCCGCTGCTGCCGTGGGTGCTCGACTCGCTCAGCCTGGGCGAGCTGCGCGCCGCGTGGGAGCGGATGACCGGCCACGAGCCGGCCGAGCCGCAGGCCAAGGCGACCGCCGAGCAGCAGCTCGCCGCCTCGCTCGCCGCGTTCGCGGCGGCCGGCCACACCGCGACGGGTGCCGTGGTCGACGACGACCCGCTGCCCGCACTGCGCACCGCCGTGGCCGGTGAGGGCGCACGCGAGGTCGTCGACGCGACGTACCCGCACCTGGTCGAGGACACCTTCCGCACCGACTGGGCGTCCCGCGCCCGCGAGGCGCTGCACGTCCCCGTGCTGCACCTCTACCTGGGCACCAGCGAGCTCGGCTAGAAGCCCGTGCCGGTCACCCTCGGGTAGTAGCGGCGGAACTTGCGCCACTGGTTGAGCCCGGCGAGCCACACGTACAGGAGCCGGCGCGGCGAGGAGTCGGGCCGGTAGCGCAGCGGGTGCGCAGTGCGGCCGGCCTGCACCAGCGCCCGCACGCGGGCCGCCAGCGCAGGGTCGACGACGTAGCGCAGCAGCAGCCGCGGCGACAGGATCGAGTAGAGGACCGAGGTCTCGACGACGACCGGCTCGACCGCGCGTCCCTCGACGTGGTCGGCGACGACGAACCTCGCCGGGTTGGCCCCGGCGGCGGTGACGTAGTAGTTGTTCCGGCCGATTCGCGGGTTGACCTCGAAGAACTTGTACTCGCCCGTCCTCGGGTCCACCTTGACGTCGAAGTTGGCGAAGCCGCGGTAGCCGGTGTGCTCCAGCAGCCGGCGCGCCTGGTCCAGCATCGCATCCTCGCGGCCGGTGATCATCGCGGCCGGGTTGCCCAGTCCGGACGGGGTGTGCTCCTCGAGCAGCACGTGCGCCGCGCACAGCAGCGTGATGACGCCGCGGGTGTCGACGTAGGCGGTGATCGAGCGCATCTGCGTGTCGTCGCCGCCGACGAGCTCCTGCACGACGAACCTGCCGCGAAACCCTGCCTCGCGCAGCGCACCCCACAGCCAGGCCAGCCGCTCCGGCGACTCGATCTCGAACACCTTGGCCTTGCCGGGGAACGAGACCTCCTGGTAGTCGGCCGACGACGCGGCCTTCGCGATCAGCGGGTAGCCGACGTCCACCGGCGCCGGCTCCCACCCCGGCTCGTCGGCCGTGGCGAAGTCCTGGACGACGGTGCGCGGCACGCTGATGCCGAGCTCGACGCACAGCTCGGCGAAGCTCGCCTTGTCCGAGAGCTGGTCGAGCAGATCCTCGGACAGGAACGGCACGACGTAGTGCTCCTCCAGCAGTGCGCGGTTGCGCACGACGACCCGCACCAGCCAGTCGGAGTTCGCCAGCAGGAGCAGCCGGCGGTCCGGCAGGCGTTTCGCCACCTCGAGCAGGCGCCCGACGAGCTGGTCGGCGTCGTGACCGTCCGCGACGAGGTCGTACTCGACGATGCGGGAGTGTGCCACCGGTCCCAGCGCGGCGCCCGCGACGACGATCGACCGCACGCCGTACGCCTCGTGGAAGGCCCGCGCGAGGGCGTAGACGCCGATGTCACTGCCGAGGATGACCGGCTGCAGCCGGTCCACCCCGGGGACCTGCTCGCTCATGCCTGGTGCTCGGTGCGGTCGCCCGACCAGTCGGTGTGGAAGGTGCCGGGGCGGTCGGTGCGCTGGTAGGTGTGGGCGCCGAAGTAATCGCGTTGGGCCTGGGTCAACGCGGCCGGCAGCCGCTCGGCCCGGACCGCGTCGTAGTACGCCAGGCAGGAGGCGAACGCCGGGGCCGGCACGCCGTGCGTGGCCGCCGCCGCGACCACGCGGCGCCAGGCGGGCAGACCTTGGCCGACCACGTTGGTGAAGTACGGGTCGGCCAGCAGCAACGCCAGGTCCGGGTCACGGGTGTACGCCTCGGTGATCCGGCCCAGGAACTTGGCCCGGATGATGCACCCGGCCCGCCAGATCCGCGCCATCGCACCACGGTCGACGTCCCAGCCGTGCTCGGCCGACGCGGCGGCGATCTGGTCGAAGCCCTGCGAGTACGCCACCACCTTCGAGGCGTACAGGGCCGCCCGCACGTCCTCCACGAACTGCGCCTCGTCGCCGATCGCCCACGGCTCGGCGTGCGCCGGCAGCACCCCCCGGGCCGCCTGCCGCTGCGCCACGCCGCCGGACAAGGCGCGGGCGAACGTCGCCTCCGCGATCCCGGTCACCGGCACCCCCAGGTCCAGGGCGTTCTGCACCGTCCAGCGGCCGGTGCCCTTCTGCTCCGCCTGGTCGGCCACCA
>CAZFTZ010000037.1:0-7917 GCA_964521875.1 uncultured Cellulomonas sp.
CGGTGTCCATCTCCAGCACCGACAGGTTGCGCTGGGCGATCTGCCGGTACGTCACGGGGTCGAGGACGTCCGGGTCGGCCGGCGTCGGCGACAGCGGGTCGGCACCGCTCGACGCGGCGACGACGACGCACTCGTGCCCGCCGTTGATCACCGTGACGGCCCACGGCACCAGGCAGAGCACCTCCTGCGTGCCGCCGGCCGGCACGTCGGCGAACGCCGTGCCGATGTGGTGCGCCGTCGAGCGGCGGATCTGCGTCGTCGGGTCGGCCACCCAGAAGTCGACCTGGACCTGCGACACGTCGGTGCTCCCCTGGTTGGCGACCCGCGCCCACAGGTACGCGGTCTGCCCGGCCACGGGAGCGCCGGGGGCGCCTTCGGGGTCGGTGCCGGGCACCACCCAGATGTCGGGGCTCTCCCACCAGTCCGGGGTCCCGTCCCTCACCACCAGCTGAACGGTCATGGCCGTCCTCCCGTCATCCCACGACTCAACCCACGACGATCGTGTAGCCGCCGACGAGGTGTCCCTCGGGGTCGGTGAGCGTGAACCGCAGCGGGTGAAGCGCCCCGCGCGGACCGCCGAACGCGCGCGCCAGGTCGGCCGCGGTGTACTCACCACGACCGCCCGCGACCGTGGCCAGGGCCGGTGCCAGTGCGCCGGCGAGCGGCTGGTCCGTCACCGTGCCGAACCGTTCCCAGGCCTGCGGGCCTGCCTCCCGCAGCAGCCCGACGATCCCGCCCCGCCGCTCGGTCCGCTTCCCGGCACCCAGCTCGGCGAGCTTCGCCGACGGCACCACGGCCGTGCGGCCGTCGAGGGCCAGCGCGGTGAGCAGGTGGCGGCCGGTGGTCGTCGGCAGGCCGGCGGTCAGCTCCTCGGCGGGGGCGACGGCCAGCGTCTTGCGGCCCTCCAGCCGGCCGCCGGTGAGGGCCTGGAGCGCGGGCAGGGCGTCGAACCCGGCATGGGTCACCTCGAGCGCGAACCCCTGCGGCACCAGCGTGCCCAGCTGCGCGATGAGGGGCTGCGGCGACTGGCCGCCGGTGAGCACGGTGAGGTTGCGCTGGCCGACGTGCCGGTCGACGTTCGACAGCAGGAACCCGCCGGTCGGGTCCAGCGGGCTGCCGACCTCGGCGAGCAGGCAGTGGTGGCCGATGTCGCCGGCATCCGGCGTCCACGGCGTGTCCAGCTCCACCACGGCGACGCTGTCCGGCCGGGTGCGGTCGGACAGCTCGGCCCACGTCCCGCCGATGAGGTGCTGGCGGTAGTAGGGGTCGTCCTGGTTGCCGGTCCCGAAGAACCCGGGGTTCACCGCCCACGCCCTGACCAGCACGCCGACCGCCGGCAGCAGCCCGAGGTTCCAGATCCGCACGAAGACGCGGTAGGAGCGCCCGGCGACGGGTGAGACGACGAGTCGCGCCGGGTCGAACGCCCCGGTGTAGGAGGCGTCGATCAGCAGCACGTCCGGGGACTCCCAGCACGGCACCGGCGGCCAGGTGGGCCGCACGCCGCGGTCGCCGACGACGGCGCGGATGAGCAGGTACGGGTACACGTCCTCCCGCCGCGGCCGGCGCCGGTCGCCGCCGATCTCGTCGATCACCTCGGTCAGGTGACGGGCGCGGCGCGGGTCGGGCCGCCAGCCGGGCGACGGGTCGCGCCACTGCGGGGGCTCGCCGGTGACGGGCGGCACCGTCTCCTTCGGGTCCTCGCCGCGCTGCGTGTCGGTCTTCGGTCCCTTCCGTGGGGCGGTCCCGGGCCGGCGCGTCGCCGGGTCGTTCGTGGCCCGACGAGACGCCGCGGCCTTCGTCGGGCGCCCGGAGGGCTGTTGTGCCTTCATCGGTCGCCACCTCCCTGGCCTTCCGCGATGCGACGGCGCCAGTCGAGCCCCAGCACCAGGTCGTGCTTCGCCGGCGGGTCCTTGGCGCACGGGTCGTCGCCGAACGGCTCGGGCCGCGGCAGCACGGCGCGGCCGCGATAGTGCACCTTGAGGTCGAGGTGCGGGTCGTACCACTGGCTGTCGAGCGGGACACCGCCGGAGAACCGGCGCGGGTTGTCGACGTCGGCGTGGAACTGCTGCGGCGGCGTGCACGGCTGCGGGTAGCTGAAGTCCGACTGCTGGGTCGCCGTGACGTCCGGCACGCACTCCCAGGTGCCGCGCGCCACCGGGTTCATCGGGTCGCGGCCCAGGTTGTGGCGGTCCCAGTCCCAGCACTTCCAGGCGTAGCCACGGTCGGAGTCGAGGTTGAAGTCCGGCACGCCCAGCTCGGCCTGTCCCCGGTCGCGCAGGATGCAGCCGACCAGGTAGGTCGAGTAGTCGACCGGCCCGCCGAGGTGCTTGTCATGCGCCAGCAGGTCATGGGTCGCCTGCAGCGTCTCAGCCGGCGTCGCCGCCGCCTCGAGCGCCTTGCGGGCGTCGGGGTGACCGGTGAGCGCGGACAGCAGCACCGTGCTCGTCGTGCCCACCACGTAGGGCCCGACGACGGTCTCGGCACCCTCCTGAGGCACGCCGGACCCTGCCTGGTTGCGCAGCGGGTAGCGCCACGGCGCGATCCACTCGCTCGGCTTCAGCACGGCCGACCCGTCGCCGGCGTACCGCAGCGGGCCGGTGAGCCCCAGCGCGCCGACGAGGTCGGGCCGGCTGATCGCACCGGGCAGGTCCCGGACGACGTTGCGCGGGTAGGCCGGGTCGAGCGACGCCCTGCTCGTCGCCGTCAGCCGGCCGGACGGCTCGTCGAGGAAGAAGCCGAGCCCGCCCATGCCGAGCGGGTCGTCGAGCGCGGCGCCGATGTCGAACGCGCCGTCGGTGCCGAGCGTCGTCAGGGCGAGCGCGACCTCCTCGGGCTTCGGCACCAGGAAGCCGGACATCACCAGCGCGCGCCGGGCCAGCAGGTAGAGGTTCCAGGCGGGCACGACGACCGCCCAGTACACGGCCTCGCGCGCGGGGAACGTCGTCACGTCGACGATCAGGCTCGGCAGCACCGTCGCCAGCCAGACCACCACCTCGGCCAGGTAGACCGCCCACGCGAAGATCGCCAGCAGCAGGTCGAGCAGGCTGAAGCCGTCGTCGTCGTCCACGTCCGCGCCGCGCGCCGGGTCGTCGTCGGCCCCGCCGAAGCCGGGGGGCGTGGGGAACGAGTGGTCGGTGAAGACCGACGGTGGCATCGGCTTGCGTGGGTCGAGGCCGTCGCTGCCGGACATCTTGAGGTAGGCGTAGACGATCGACCACATCTCCTGCATCGAGGCGTCGTTCGGCCGCCCGTCCGGATTGCCCGCGCCGTCGGTGGCCGAGTACGACGGCTGCTGGGTGAGGATCTTCGGCCCGTCGGGGTGGACCACCGCCATCGCGTCGAGCAGCGCCTCGACCAGGTGGTCCGGCAGCGGGCCGGAGTCGAGGTCGAAGAAGGTCTTCCGGTGCGCCGCACCGGTGGGGCCGTCGGCGTCGTCGTAGGCCGGGAAGCCGCCGAAGTAGTCGTAGGCCGGGGCGTCGTCGCGCCCGTCGTACGGACTGTCGTCGCGGTGACGGAACGCCACCCAGAAGGCCAGCGCGCTGGTGCCGTACTCGCCGTAGAGCGGCCCGGGGTGTCCCGCGTCGTAGTTCTGCGCGTCGAAGTGGTTCTCGACGAGGTGGTGACGCTGCCAGTGGTCGCGGTAGGGGCCGCCGGCCTTCGCGTTGGTGAAGGCATGCCCGGCGACGTCGGTGCCGCAGTGGGACATCCAGCCGACCGCGAACGCCAGCCTGGCCTCCGCGTCCTTGCGCTCGTCGTCCGTCGTCGCCGCGGCCTGCGCGGCGCGCGCCTGCTCGAACAGGACGAACGCGAACTGGTACGTGCGCCGGTAGTGGAACACGTCCGACCAGTAGAACGCCTCGTCGCCGAAGCCCTGCGGCACGCCGGAGGTCAGCACGCCGAACCAGTCCCCCATGGTCGCCAACAGACCCTCGAACGCGCTGGTCAGCGCCGCGCTCAGCTCGTCGAGCACCTGGCCGAGCTGCGCCGACAGCCCGCCGGTCAGCTGCGAGGCGAGCTGGGAGTTGTTGGTGCTGATCGGGTCGATCCAGGTCTCCCACGTGGTGACGAACTCGGCGTCGATCACGTCCCAGACGTCCAGCGCCCACTGCACCACCTGCCGGATGACGCAGCCGGTCGTGTTCTTGAAGTCCGGCAGCATGTAGAACAGGTCCGGCCCGAGGGAGCCCAGCGCCAGGTAGTTGCGCCAGGTGTGGCAGATCTCGCCCAGCGCCGTCGCGTCCGCCGGGTCGATGACCAGCTCCGGAGGCACGTCGCCCGCCCGCAACCGCTCGGCGGTCTGACGCGCCGCGTCCATGTGCACGTACCAGCCAGGCATGTCCGTCTCCCGCCTGCCCGAGATGACTGCTCGCACGCGAACGCTCACGCGCTCACTGGCGAGGAGCCGGTCTCACCCGGCGGTGATACGTCGTGATGACGGCGTGTCGTGACGTGGGGAGCCCGGCCGCCTGTCGCGCCGAAGCGCCGTGGGCCGTCGACGGCGCCCGCTACCGTGGGCGCCATGACTCAGCGGTCCCTCGGTCAGCTGGTGCTCGGCACCGTGGTCATCCTCGCCGGGGTCGTGCTGCTGCTCGACAGGCTGGAGATCGTCAGCGCGGGCAGCGTGTGGTCGGTGTTCTTGCCGATGCTGGTCGCCGCGTTCGGGCTCGCCTCGCTGCTCGTCGTGCCCCGTGCCTGGCTGGGCCCGCTGCTGGTGACCGCCCTCGGCGTCTACTGGCTGCTCGAGGTGTTCGACGTCGTCACGGTGAGCGCGTGGACCTACCTGCTGCCGGTCGCGATCATCGTGCTCGGCCTGTCGATCCTGGTCGCGTCGACCGGGTACGGCACCGGGAGCGACCGGGTCAGCGCGCTCGTGTTCTTCTGGGGCGCCCAGCGCCGCACCTCCTCGCAGCAGTTCCGCTCGGCAGGGCTGACGTCGATCTTCGGCGGCATCGACCTCGACCTGCGCGGCGCGAACATCGCCGGGCGCGCGCGGGTGGACGCGTTCGCGCTGTTCGGCGGCGTGGACCTCAAGGTGCCGACGACGTGGCGGGTCACCGTCACCGGGCTGCCGGTGCTCGGCGGCTGGACGGACAGGACGACCCCGCCGGCCTTCCCGGACGCGCCCGAGCTCGAGCTGCACGTCGTGGCGATCTTCGGCGGCGTGACCGTCAAGTACGGCAGCCAGCCGTACGCCGCGCCGACGATCCCGACGGCACCCGCCGGGTAGCCGCGGCCGCCGCTACAGCAGCGGGCCGACCGGGCCGACGACGAGGCGCCCGCCGAGCGGGCCGGTGCCGAGGACGTCGTCCACGAAGCGGCGCGCCACCCGCAGGCCCTCCCAGCCCACGTCCCAGGCGTCGACGACGACGGCCGGGAACGTCTGGCGCGGCCCGGGCAGGTCCACCGGGTTGCGCTCCACCCACGTGATCGCGGCGCGCGCGGCGCCCGACGAGCGGACCAGCTCGCGCGCCCGGAGGCGGGCGTCGCCCGGGTCGCCCGGGCAGGACTCGGTGCGCCGGCCGGCGCCGTCGAGCAGCAGCACGAACACCTCGCCGTCGAACGCGCCGGTCTCGCGCAGCAGCGACATCGCATGGTCGAGCGCGTCGAGGGCGAAGTCCTGGAGCGGCATGTCGGGGACGAAGACAGGGGCAGGGGGCGTGGTCGGTGCGGGCGGCGCGACGAACGCCGGCTCGGCCGTGACGACCGGCGGGGCGACGAGCTCGACGACCGGGGCGGGCCCGACGACAGCCGCGGGCTGGGCGGCCGGCGTGACCTCGACGGCCGTCGCGGCCTCGGCGTCCCGCGCGTCGGCAGCGGACTGGCTCTCCTCGGCCGGAACGCTGCCGTAGCCCGTCGCGGGGACGGCGAACGGCACCTGCGCCACCGGTGCCCCGGGTGCGGCGGTGGGGACAGCGGCGTCGTCGGGTGCGTGCCTGGGCTGCGGGACCGAGCTGCCGGCCAGGTGCGCCGCGGCGCGGGCGAGGTAGTCCACGACCCAGTCCTTGTCGCGGGAGTCCCAGCGGTCCTGCGCGTCGAGGAACGGCACCACCGGCGAGTGCGGCCGCGCGTCCGACGCGACGCCGAGCGTCGGACCGCCCGGCCCCGGCCACACCGACCAGCGCACTCCCGGCACGTGCACCGCGAGCAGGTCGCCGATCGCCGTGGCGACCGCCTCGACGAATCCCGCCGGCGCCGGCCGCCCGCCGTGCGCGGTGACCATCGAGTCCCACAGCCAGGAGATCGCGCGGGCCTCGGTGCGGTCCACCGCGGACGCCAGCACGGCACGCAGCCGGTCGAGGTCCGCCACCTCCTCGTAGGTCAGCTCTCGGGCGACGACGGAGACAGGGTGGGTCCACGCGGAGACCTCGGTCATGCCTCGGGCATCGTCGTGCCATGCGCGGGTCTTGAGCCGCGGGCAGATCCCGTTGGGGTGACTTCACCCAGGGACGCGCCTTAGCCTGGCCGCGCAACTGCCCGTCGCCCTCCGGAGTCCTGCGTGCGCCGTCCCGTCATCGCCGCCGTCGTGGCTGCGGCTCTGGTCGCGGGTGGCGGTGCGGCCTGGGGCTGGCAGCAGCGGACGCGGGCCGCCGTCGAGGCGGCGGACGCGGACCGTGTCGCCTCCGCGGTCGCCGCCGGGGTGCACGACGAGCAGTCGGCGGCCGATCTCGCGGACCGGTCGGCCGGACTCGTCGGGCAGGACGTGCTCGCCGCCTCGCTGGCCACGCTGTCGCAGGCGGTGCCGACGGCGCAGGCGGTCCTCGACGGCAGCGCCGGCAAGGTGGCGGACGACGCGGTGCGCCAGCAGCTCGCGGCGGTGATCGCCCAGGCGCAAGCCGCGGTTGCGGGCTCGGCCGCGCCGGCGCAGGCCGACGAGCTCGTCGGGACGCTGTCGTCGGCATCGGCCGCGGTGACCGCTGCGCAGCAGGCGTGGGAGGCGGACCAGGCCGCGAAGGCCGCGGCGGCGGCGCGCACCTCGGCGAGCGCCAGCGCCGCGGCGACGCCGAAGCAGCTGGATTCCTGCAAGACGACGTACAACGGGCCGCCGTTCTACACGTCGGTGCCGACGGCCGACGGCGACGGCAGCAACGGCAAGATCCCGGCGTCCCAGATGACCGAGATGACGTGGGCCGGCAAGGACCCGAAGGGGAACGGCTACTGGCTCATCACGGCCGCGGCCGAGGCCCTCACGCGCCTCAACACCGCCTTCGAGGCTCAGTTCGGACACCATCTCGACCTCGACCTGACGTACCGCGACCTGAAGACGCAGCAAGAGATGTACGCCGCGCTCGGCCCGAAGATCGCCGCGTATCCCGGCAAGTCGACCCACGGCTGGGGCAAGGCGATCGACGTCCCCGAGCTGCCCTGCGAGTACGGACTGAACACTCCGCAGCGCGACTGGCTCGTCGAGCACGGGCCGGAGTACGGGTGGTATCCCATCTCGTCCGAGTACTGGCACTTCAACTACGAGCCATGAGGGACGACGCCCCACGCGTCCACCCGCAGGACGCCGAGGAGTGGTGGACCTGGCTCGCGGCCCACCACGACGACCCCGTGCCCGGCGTCTGGCTGATCGAGTGGCGTCGCGGCAGCGGCCACGACCAGGTCGACTACGAGGACCTCGTCGACGCCGCGCTGGCGCACGGCTGGATCGACGGCACCCGCCGCGTCGTCGACGACGACCGCGCCGAGATGTGGTTCACCCGCCGCCGCGCCAGCAGCCAGTGGACGTCGCTGTCGAAGCAGCGCGTCGCCCGCGTCGAGGCCTCCGGCCGGATGACCGACGCCGGCCGCGCCGTCGTCGAGCGCGCCAAGGCCGACGGCACGTGGTCGCTGCTCGACGAGGTGGAGCAGGGCATCCTCCCGCCCGACCTGCTGGCCGCCTTCGACGCCCACCCCGGCGCCCGCGAGCGCTTCGAC
>CAZFTZ010000038.1:0-2594 GCA_964521875.1 uncultured Cellulomonas sp.
GCCGACGAACGTGCGGCGGTGGCGCTACGCCATGCCGTGCCGCACCCGGGCGGCCTGCTCCTGGGCCTTGAACAGGCCGAACCGCGGCAGGAACTTGTCCCAGTCGATCGTGTGCGAGTCGATCTCCGGCCCGTCGATGCAGGCGTGCTTGCGCACCAGCTTGTCCTCGATCACCACGGGCACCATGCACGCGCCGCACATGCCTGTGGCGTCCACCATGATCGAGTTGAGGCTCGCCACGGTCTTCACGCCGTACGGCTTGGTCAGGTCGGACACCGAGCGCATCATCATCGGCGGGCCGATGGTGATCACCTCGGCGATCTTCCGGCCCTCCTTCAGCATCGCCTCGAGCGGCACCGTGACGAAGCCTTCGACGCCGTAGGAGCCGTCGTTCGTCGCGTAGACGATGTCCAGCTTGTCCCCGAACTCGGCCTCGAGGTTCGCCACCCGCTCGCCCTCGCCGACCCAGAACATCAGCTCCTTGGAGCGGAATCCGGCGATCAGCGTGACGTGGTTCCCCAGCCGAAGGTGCTCGCGCATGATCGGGTGCACCGGGGGCAGGCCCAGGCCGCCGGCGGTGAACACCACCGTCTCGTCGTCCGGGTAGCGGTGCAGCTCCGACGGGCGGCCGAGCGGGCCGGCGATGCCGGCGAGCACGTCGCCCGGCTGCATCGCGTTGATCTCGATCGAGCTGACGCCCATCGCCTGGACGGTCAGGCAGATCGTGCCCGCCTCGGCGTCCCAGTCCGCCAGGGTCAGCGGGATCAGCTCGCCGCCCTTGCGCGGGTACACCCGGACGAACTGGCCGGCGCGGGCCGCCTTCGCGATGACGGGCGCGCGGACGACGAGCTCCTCGATGCCCGGCGACAGGTTGCGCTTGGCGAGGATCACCATGTCCGACGCGGCCGTCTCGGTGTACTTCCGAGCCGACTTGACCATCCGCTTGACGTCCTCGGCCGGCACGTCGACGTCGCCGAGGATCTCGCGCGCCGCGCTCTGGCCGTCGCCGGCCGCGTTGACGGCGGTGGAGCCACCGCGGGTGGCGTCGCCGCCGGAGTAGATGCCGTCGAGCGTCGTCTCCTGCGATCCCTGGCGGGCCAGCTCGAGGGTGCCCCACTTCGACACCGACAGCCGGGGCTCGGAGTCCTTGATGATCGGGTTCGACGAGTTGCCCAGCGCCATGATCACCAGGTCGGCGTCGATCTGCTCGGTCTTGCCGGTCGAGACCGGGCGCCGCCGCCCGGACGCGTCGGCCTCGCCGAGCTCCATGACGTCGAGCGTCGCCGCCTTGACGAAGCCGGTGACACCGTCGCCGAGGAACTCGCTCGGGGACCGCAGCGGGAGCAGGTGGATGCCCTCCTCCAGGGCGTGCTCCAGCTCCTCGACACGGGCCGGCATCTCCGCGCGGGTGCGGCGGTAGACGATCGTCACGTTGCCGCCCAGGCGCCGCGAGGTGCGCGCCGCGTCCATCGCGGTGTTGCCGCCGCCGATCACCAGCACGTTCTTGCCCGCCACGAACGGCAGCGGGGTCTCCTGGTCCTCGACGTTCGCGTGCATCAGGTTGACGCGGGTGAGGAACTCGTTGGCGCTCATGACGTTGAGCAGGTGCTCGCCCGGCACGTTCATGAACATCGGGAGACCGGCGCCGGTGCCGACGAAGATCTTCCAGAAACCGGCGTCCTTGAGGTCCTGCAGCGTCGCCGTCTTGCCGACGACGAAGTTCGTCACGAACCGGCCGCCGAGCAGGCGGATCTTGCGCACCACGTCGTCGATCAGGTCGTTCGGCAGACGGAACTCGGGGATGCCGTAGCGCAGCACACCGCCCAGCTCGTGGAACGCCTCGAACACCGTGACCGGGAACCCGTCGGCCGCCAGCAGGTAGGCGTTGATCAGGCCGGACGGGCCGGAGCCGACGATCGCCACCGGGGGCTTGGCCGCCCGCGTCCACGGGCTGACGGTGCCGGCGAACCGCACCGCGTCGCCGTCGGGGTTGACCAGCTTGTCGCGCTCGGGCAGGAACCACTCGAGCTGGCCGATCGACATCGAGGTCTTGTGCAGGCAGGCCGCCTGGCACTGCAGCTCCTGCGGGCAGACGCGGCCGGTGACGTCCGGCAGCGGGTTGCAGGACTGCAGCATCTCCAGGGCTTCCTGGAACCGACCCTGGCCGATGAGCTCCATCATCACCGGGATGTGGATCTTCACCGGGCAGCCGTACTTCGGCGGCTTGTGGGCCTCGAGGAACACGCCCAGCTCGCACGGCGCCTCGGCGCACTGCTTGTCGCGGATCGCCTCGAGCCACACCAGCAGGTCGACGTCGCGCCGGGTGTACCCGAGGTCCATGTAGCCGAGGTAGCCCTTGTTCACCAGGCCGAAGTCCTCGGACCGCTCGTCCGGCTCCCGGACGTACGGCGGGATGGTGTTGCCGGCCGGCCAGTCGTTCGACAGGCCCTCGAACATCGGGTACCGGTCGGACAGGTGCGCGTCGAGCGCCTTGACGAACAGGCGCTTCTTGCCCAGCGGCAGGTCCCAGATGAACCGCATGAGCAGGGTCGACACGTCGTCCTCGCGCAGCAGCATGTCCCACAGCCGCACGA
>CAZFTZ010000039.1:0-7404 GCA_964521875.1 uncultured Cellulomonas sp.
CTGCTGCGCGCAGTCGCCTACGGCTGGCGACAGGAGGCGCTCGCGAAGAATGCGCAGGAAGTGGCGGATCTGGGGAAGGAGCTCTATGCGCGCATCGCGAAGCTCGGCGAACACTGGATCAATCTCGGCGATCGGCTCGGCAAGGCAGTCGACGCGTACAACAGCGCGACGTCGACGCTGGAGACGCGGGTGCTCGTGTCGGCGAGGCGGTTGAGGGATTTGAAGGCGGCGGAGGGAGTGGAGATCGACGTGCCTGCGCAGGTGGAGAGGCTGCCGCGGCAGGTGCAGGCGGTGGAGATGGTGGCGGCAAATGAAACTGTCCGAGACCAAAGTTCGCTCCAGCAGTGCTAACCCGCGTGGACCGTACTTGTGGCAGTGGAAGACCTGCGTGCAATTAGGCAGGCTGCTGGAGGAGACCCGGGCCGGATTCGAACCGGCGTACGCCCGCTTGCACACAGAGCGACCTAACCGCTTGGTTACCGGGTCTCCTTCATTAATGACGGAGGCAAAATGGTGCTTCCGCGTCAGCGGCTTCATTGAAGACCTATGGGCTTCGGTGCGCCACCGCAACGACGGCGACCGAACAGCCTCAAGGTGCTTGGATCAACTTCCGGGGCGGAACGTCGCCCCGGCCTCCGACGGTCCGCGTTTCGGCATGCGTCAGAAATTTTCTGTCTCACAAGGGGTGGCAAACAGTGAATCTGAGAGAAATCGTCCAATCAGCATCTGCACTTCGTCTTCGGCAGCGCCTCCTTCCCGAAGGCGGCCCGGGTGACAAGATCTTCCCGCCGACGTTCTCGGGAGGCGTGTACTGCTGGGAGCAGCGGCAGATAGGTGGGAAGAGCGTGCCATGCGTGCTTCTCGATTCCGTCGCATCGCAAGCCAATCGGTTTGAGGAATGCCTCGCGGACCTGGTAAGCAATGAAGCACTTGAGTTGCCTCGCTTGGTCGTACAGTTTGACGGCGAGCTTGCCGATCTCGGTTCTATCACCACGTTGGCCGCTCCTCACCGCGTGTTCGACGCGATTCTGCGAGACAGTGCGCTGAAAGGGGAGCCGTTCTTCAAGTCGAGTCTTTACAGGGAACTGACAGCCTCCAACGTTCGCAACGCGACAGCATTGTTTGCGCACGCACCCACCGCGCTGCTTTTCGGCTGCTGGGATTCCACTGGCGCTGCAGGTGGACTGGGAAACAAGTTTGCCCGTGCGATTACAAGCGAGATTATTGGAATAAATGCCGAATGGGGTGCCACGCAGGGTGGCGTTCGTCAAGATCCTCTTGGCATCAGCTCGGATGTCGAAATAGCAATCGACCCCGCCGGTGATTGGTCGGTGGTCGGAAAGAGCACGTCCGCAAAGAAGGAGAGGGCCAAGGGCACGAGGCCGTCGGAGATCAACCACGGAAACGTTCTGGTCAAGGTCGAGCGAGCAACACGTGAGATCCCATCCCCGGATGGAGTGATACGAGAGGAGCGCCTGCCACTGAAGGGAGGCGTCACTGTCGAGTACGCGCTGCAAACGACCGTGCTTTCGCTCTCAGCGCTGCGCCGTCTGCGATTCCCGGTCTCTAATGTCTCCTCGGATTCCACCAACCAGCGCGCGCGCGAAGTACTCGCAGCATTGGGTCTCGTGGCGATTACCACCAGCAGGGAACGAGGGTATTGGCTACGGTCTCGCTGCGGCCTGGTCGCAGACGGGATGCAGGACCTCGAAGTAGTGATGCCCGATGGAACAACTGAGCCGCTGAAGATGGACAGTGCTGCAGCTCTGAGCGCTTACCGAAGCGCCGTCACTGCGGCGAAGGAAGAGAAGCTGCCTTGGAATTCGGCACCGATTCAGCTGACTCCGCAGAAGAAACTAATCGATCTGATACGCAAGAGTCGCGAAATCCAGGCGCTCGCGGGTTAAGTGCCATGCTTGCCATAGAAGTCGAATATCTGATGGGTCGCGCCGTGGCGACCGACTTCAGTCAGCGTGATCGAGCGGAGTGGCCACCTCATCCACAGCGGCTCTTTTCTGCGCTTGTGGCGGCTCATTGCGAGCTCGATCTCGGCGCTCGAGGGGAAGCGGCGCTGAAGTGGCTCGAGAGCCTGCCTCCTCCCGAGATCAAAGTCGACGATGAGCCTTCTTACCGCTCGCCGCGAAGTCACTGGGTGCCCATCAACGACGAGGCCATCAAATTAGAGAAGAACAAGGCGGATTTCCGCCACGTGCTCGAGCGGCGCAACAGGCAGGAGCGTTTCTTTCCAGCGGCAGTTCCAGGAGATCCCGTGGTGGTGTTCCAGTGGCCACAGGCACCGGGAGCCAGTGAGCATCGGAGCGTGCTGTCACGAATCGTCTCGGAGCTTACCTATTTGGGCCACAGCTCGTCGCCAGTTCGGGGGTGTCTGCGAGAAGGGGTTTCAGAACCGACTCTTGTTCCCAGCGAGGGAGCTGGCAAGTACACGTTGCGCGTGCCCGGCCCCGGCCGTCTGACTCGATTGAAGCAAATACACCAACTGCGCCTCGAAGAGGAGAGCATTCAGCCTCCGCTTGGGAGAATGCAAGGATACGTCGGTCGGTCGGCCATCCCTCGTAGCGAGTTTGATCCTGATGCGATCGTGCTCGTCTTCGATTCAGGCCCGCGGCTGTCATTGGATTCGACTTTGCCGCTAATGCAGCACTTGCGGGCCGCGGTCCTCTCACGACTGGGCGAAGGCGCGCCCGAGGTGCTGACCGGCCACGGGACCGGAGGCAGCGCGACCACGGAGGATCACGTTGCGTTCGTTCCACTGGCATTTGTTGGTAGCAAACACGCAGATGGTTCCCTGAAGGGCGCAGCTCTGGTCTTACCACGGGGCGCCAATGAACAAGCGAGACGACGGCTTCGAATGGTGTCGTTGGAGCCGTGGCAACTGCGCCTCGGGCCTCTCGGTTCTATTCAGATTCGCTACGCGGAGCCGGACGACTCGACGCTACTCTCCCTGCAATTTGGTACCTACTCGAAAGCAAGCGACATATGGGCAAGCGTGACCCCGCTTGTGTTTGATCGACACGCGAAGAAGGGGAAGCTAACTGCGGAACAGATCGTCACTGAGAGCTGCATCAGGGCGGGAATCCCTGCCCCCGTAGAAGTTCGCTTGGGACCCGCATCCGCGGTTCTCGGTGCGCCGCTCGCGAAGGACTTCCACGGTCGCTCGAAGCAGACCGAGGGACGCGTGCGTCAGCACGTTCTACTTCGCTTCGACCGCCGGATTCGCGGTCCTCTGCTGCTGGGCGCTGGGCGTTTCATTGGGCTCGGTGTGTTCGTGCCCTTGCGAAATCCGGAGCCGCTATGACTTCGCTAGATTTCGCGGAGTTCTTTCGTGGAGTGCACGGATTGCCGCCTCTCCCGTGGCAGAACAGGTTAGCAAGGCAGCTCGCGGAGGGGCAGGAATGGCCAGATCTAATCGACTTGCCGACGGCGAGCGGAAAGACAGCGTGTATAGATATAGCGCTGTTTCATCTCGCCTCATGCGCTCAACAAGGCGAGCCATGGAAAGCAGCACGCCGCATCGTGTTCGTGGTGGACAGGCGAATCATCGTCGATGCGGCAGCCGATCGCGCGGAGCGAATTCGCGCCGCACTTGCTAATAGTAAGTCGCAAGCCGTGCGATCGGTCGCTGATTGCTTAAAGGGGCTTGGAGGTGAGGAGGCTCTGAGGTGCATGAAGCTGCGAGGCGGAATGGCAAGAGAGCCAAGCGTGTCGCTCAATCCAGTCCAGCCGATGATAATTACATCTACGATTGATCAGATTGGCTCACGATTGCTGTTCAGAGGATATGGCCTCACGCCGTACGCCGCGCCTTTGCATGCGGGGCTCCTGGGCCACGACACGCTCGTTCTCTTGGACGAAGCGCACTTAGGCGCCCCATTTGCCGGCACGATCCGCGCGATTGCACGCGAACAGGCGCGAGCCGAACGACCTCTGAATCCGGTCAGGTCAGTGAGAATCGTGCTTATGAGCGCAACGGGCCGGGAGAAAGGTAGGAGCTTCGGGCTAGATGAGGACGACCTCGCGAACGAAACGATATCTGAACGTAGAACGGCCCCGAAGATTGTTCGGCTGGAGGAGGTAACGCCAAAGCTCTCCGAGCGCCTGAAGGCGCTGCGGCAACAGACGCTAGCCCTATTCAAGTCGCTGGATTCGTCAACGCCCGCTGTCGCCGTTATCGTCAATCGTGTCAGGACCGCACGAGATCTGTTCGAGGCTCTGAAAGAGGAAACCAGTACCCTGGATTGTCAGGTGGAGCTCCTGATCGGGCGCAGCCGCCCGATCGAGCGGGATGTGGTGGCGCGCAGAGTGATCGACCGAGCGGGCGTCGATGCTGAGCGTTCGGGGCGCCGGGGTCTTATTGTCGTCGCGACTCAGACTATCGAAGTCGGTGCAGATCTCGACTTTGAGGGCATCGTAACTGAATGCGCTTCAGTCGACGCGCTTCTGCAGCGTTTTGGGCGACTGGATCGCTTGGGGAAGTTTCGAAAGGCTCGAGGGGTCATCATTGGTAGTGACGAGGTGAGTGACGATCCGATATACGGTCCGGCGCTCGCGGAGACGTGGCGCTGGCTGCACTCCATAGCAAGCCTGCAAGGTGAAAGGCGCACGCTGAATTTCTCTATTGAATCGATGGAAGCTACGCTCAAGACAGCAGATCTGCAGAAGCTGAAAGGGAAATCGCCGACGCAACTCGAGCTCGCCCCCGCATTTGTCGACCTGCTGTGCCAAACGTCTCCTGCACCTGAGTATCAGCCAGATGTTCCCGCACTCCTTCATGGGCTGAATGCCGCGGCACCAGAAGTGCAGGTCGTGTGGCGTGCAGAAGTTCCCGGTTCCGATGACGGCAAGTTATACAACAGGCCCGAGATCGTGAGTGAGCTTCTCGAACTGAACCCACCGAGCAGCCTCGAAGCGGTCAGTCTCCCATTGCGTGTTGTGCGCGCTTGGTTGGAAGGAAGGTCGGGGGATCAGGCTCTCGCTGATATGGAGGGAGAGCGCCCGGATGATGAATCAAACGAAACTGACGGCAAAGCCGCGCGCCTCGCTTGGCGCCGAACGTATGGAAAACAGCGGAACGACGCTGAAAACGCTTGGCGCCAGGTATTTCCACGCGAGATTCGGCCTGGAGACACAATCGTTGTCCCCGCGAGCTACGGCGGCTGCGACCAGTTCGGGTTCTCGCCGAATTCAACCGAGCAGGTAAGCGACCTGAGCGCGGCGTCGAGAAAGGAACTACGCCGGTCACCACTGTGGGTTGTTACCGAGTCAACCATTCAGAATGTGAAAGGCTTCGACGCAGAAGTTGGAAAAGCGACTTGGCGGGAGCTCGCAGCATCGTACGCTGACCAGTCCGGGTCCGAACTGCTGAGCGCACTGCGCAGCGCCTTCGGACCAGGATTGCTAGTTGAATATCCGTGGCTGGACCAGGATACGGCAGTTGATGTTCTTTCGGATGACGCGGCAGACGGAGGTCAGCTGCACGCGATCGTGATCACGAGCCGAGGTCCATGCGCTGGAGACATCTCGGATGAAGATCTCTCATCGAGCCGGACGGTGCCGATTCCGCTGGATACTCACAGTGCAGGCGTAGGCGAAAGAGCGCGGTCTTTTGCTGCATCAGTCGGGCTCGACGCCGCGCTCGTCTGCACACTGAAGTGTGCCGGCACTCGCCATGATCTCGGAAAGGCAGACCCCAGGTTTCAGACGATGCTACGCGCGGGTGATCGCAGCATACTCCCGGGTCAGCTTCTAGCGAAGGGAATGCGACCTGCGCGGGGTATTCGCGTCGAGCTTGGTGAGCGACATGAGGCCTACTCGGTAGCGCTACTCAGAGCCGACCCAGGTCTGGTGTCATCGTGCCCTGATCCGGAGCTCGCGCTCTATCTCGTGGGCACACATCACGGGCGCGGTCGTGCGCTGATGCCAGATAGGCCAGATCAGGGCACCGTGTTCTCCGTCAGCGTGGATGGTGTGAGTCACTCTTTCGAAGGCGTGCCCGCGCTCGGATCGCTGGGCTCGGGGTGGGCGAATCTCTTTTGGAAACTCAATCGCCGCTACGGGCCTTGGGGATTGGCGTACATGGAGGCGGTACTACGCCTGGCTGATCAGTTGCAGTCGGTGTCTGAGCTGACAACGGGGGTGCGCAAATGAACACCAGAATTCTGTTGCCTGGGCTGATCGGGTCACATCCGTTGGGCGCGCTCGCGAGCTTCGGATTGTTCCGAAAGCTGAGCGATTGGGATCGCGACGCGAGACTAGTTTTTTCCATGCAGGACGATTGGGTGGCGGAGGTGCACACGAGCCAAGTGCGTAGCCTAGCCGAGCTCGTCAGTCGCTTCAGCGAGTACATCGCCTCAAATGAAATTGACTCTGTGCTCAGCTGGACAGACGACGACGTTCGAGTTCCCCCAGATGAGTTTCAAAGGGCGCTTCGCAGCGCCGTAGCGAGCTGCAATCGCGAGTTGGCGGACTATCTGACTTCCATGGCTGCAGACGGCGCCGTGGACATGCAAAAAAAGCTCGTGAAGCCTTCCGCCTTTTACATGGTTTCCGGTCAGCAGTCCTTCCTCGGGGGTATGCGCGAGATCCTCGCACAGGTGAGATCAGATGCGCAGTCGGCCGTCGAGGAGGCGCTGGTCGGACCCTGGCGTTATCGAACCCAAGCTCACAGCCTTGGTTGGGACCCGGGCACCGAACGCTTGCATGCTCTGCGCCACCGCGCGCCAACTTCTGAGAAGGCAGTCTGCGTCGGCGCTGCAGTCGTGCTTGCGTTCTTGGCGCTGCCTCTTTTCCCGTCAGTTGCCAACGCCGGCAGAGTCGCAACGACCGGCTTCAGCAGGGTGGGCCGAGAGCAGTACTTCACGTGGCCTATATGGACTGACGCCATCTGCCTGGACGAGTTGCGGAGCTTACTGCACGCCGGTACAGAGCAATGGATATCGGAGGCCGCGACAGTTGCGCGGCGTGGCATTGCTGCCGTGTACCGTTCGAGACGCTCGGAGTTCGGCCAGGGTTACGCGATTCTGAAAGCGGCGGAACTGGTCGCATCCGCGGCGCTGCGCAGCTGAAAACCCGGGCGCCGGATCGGCTAATCGGACATCGCACGCGCGTGTGTCCGCCTTGCGCGCACAAAGTCGTGATCTCTCGCTCATCCACGCCCCGCAAAGTGCGACTTCCGCCATGTCTTGCGTCAGCGCCGCCTCATAATCTTTCGCTTTCGCGCATCGCAATGCACTGCAACTCGCATGACCGAGCCGCAAAAGGAACTGCCGCTGCCCTGTCCGCCCTTGCCCGGCGACCTGCCGCTGCTCCCGGCGCGCATGATCAACGAATATCAGTACTGCCCACGATTGGCGTATCTGGAGTGGGTGCAGGGCGAGTGGTCCGAGA
>CAZFTZ010000040.1:0-8504 GCA_964521875.1 uncultured Cellulomonas sp.
CCCCTGACGCAGCAGGTCGTACGCCTCACCGATCAGCTGCATGTCGGCGTACTCGATCCCGTTGTGCACCATCTTGACGAAGTGACCGGCACCGTCCGGGCCGACGTACGTGCAGCACGGCTCCCCGTCCACGTGCGCGGAGATCGTCTCCAGGATCGGACCGAGCGCGGCGTAGGACTCCCGGGTGCCGCCGGGCATGATCGATGGCCCGTTCAGGGCGCCCTCCTCGCCACCGGACACGCCCGTGCCGACGAAGTGCAGGCCCTTCTCCCGCAGCGCCTTCTCCCGGCGGATCGTGTCCGGGAAGTGCGCGTTGCCGGCGTCCACAACGACGTCGCCGGCCTCCAGCAACGGCGTCAGCTCGTCGACCACCGCATCGGTGGCCGCCCCGGCATTGACCATCACCACCGCGATCCGCGGCCGGGCCAGGCTCGCCACGAACTCGGCCATCGACCCGGACGCCACGAACGCGCCCTCGTCCCCGTGCTCCGCCACCAACGCGTCCGTCTTCGCCCGCGACCGGTTGTGCACCGCCACCACATAGCCGTGCCGCGCCAGGTTCCGAGCCAAGTTCCGGCCCATCGTCCCCAGCCCCGTCACACCGATCTGGGCCACGGCGTCCGCCATGTCTCGGCTCCCTCGTGTCGTCGTCGGCGCACGCGATCGCGTCCGTGAGGCCAGGTGGATCCCCCAGGTGCGCCCCGGCCAGCCTAGTGCGGGCGGGTGACCGCCCGGCGTGCCGGTACGTCCGGCGGGGCGCTCGCGCCTACTGTCGCCTCGTGCCAGTCCCCGAGGACGTGCCCGCCGAGTTCGTGCGTGCACTGCGCTCCCTGCGCGCGGTCGCCGTGCGGCCCGAGGTGGTGCTCGACGAGGTCCCCGGCCCGCCGCGGATCGCCCCCTACTCCGCTGCCCTGACGGCAGAGGTGCGCACCGCACGGCGCTCGGTCGACGCCGACGAGCTGGCCTCCGGGCGGTTCGTCGTGCTGCACGACCCGGACGGCCAGGACGCCTGGGAGGGCAGGTTCCGGCTCGTCACGCTGGTGCGCACCGCGGTGGAGCCGGAGGTGGGCACCGACCCGCTGCTCGCCGAGGTCGCGTGGAGCTGGTTCACAGACGCCCTGGCAGCGGCCGGTCCGGGCGCCCACGCAGCCGCGGGCACGGTCACCAGGGTGCTGTCGCACAGCTTCGGCTCGCTCGAGAGCCGCGACGAGAGCAGCGAGCTGGAGATCCGCGCCTCGTGGACCGCCGACGACGAGAACCTCGGCCCGCACCTGCTGGCGTGGACCGGCCTGCTGTGCACGGCCGCCGGGCTCGAGCCGCTGCCGGAGGGTGTCACCCCGCTGCCGCCGCGGCGCTGATCACCCCGCGTCCGCTGTTAAGGCAGGACGGGGTCCTGCCGATGTGGCGGTGTGAGTATCGAGCCGGCCCGCCACGACCTCGTCGGGGTCCGGCCCATCGTGCCGCGCCAGGCACCGCCCGAGGTCCGCCAGCCGATGTGCATCGTCGTCGCGGAGATCGCGCCCGGTGAGGGCGAGAACCTCGTCAAGGCGCTGCACCGACGGGGCCTGCCCCGCGTCGTCGTGCTCGCCCGCCGTGCCCGTGACGCGGAGATCCTGGCCCTGCTCGCCGGTGGCGTACGCGGTGCGGTCGTCGGCGAGACCGAGGCGATGCCGGACCTCGCCACCCCGCCCCGCGAGGAGCAGCGCAGCCGCCCCGACCTGTCCGACCGTGAGATCGAGGTGCTGCGCCGGGTGGCCGACGGCCGCTCGAACCGCGAGATCGGCGTCGAGCTCGGGCTGTCCGCGCTCACCGTGAAGAGCCACCTGGCACGCATCTCGCGCAAGCTCGGCACCGGCGACCGCGCCCAGCTCGTCGCGATCGCGATCCGCGCCGACCTGCTCGACTGACGCCGACCGGCGCGGGCTGCGCGAGGTCACCTGCCCGCTCGCCTACGGTGAAGGCTGTGAACATCGAGGGTGCCGGCGAGCCGGCGGCGGACGACGCCGAGCCCGGTGCTGCCGACCTCTCCGACGAGATCGCGCCCGAGCGCGTCGTCGTCCCCCTGCTGGAACCCGTGGACGGCGTCCCGGCGGTCGTCGACACACCCGAGGCGCTGGCGACGGTCGTCGCGGCCTTCGAGGCCGGCACCGGCCCGGTGGCGGTGGACGCCGAGCGTGCCTCCGGCTACCGCTACGGCCAGCGCACCTACCTGGTGCAGCTGCGACGCGAGGGCGCGGGGACGGCGCTCGTCGACCCCGTCGCGCTGCCCGACCTCTCGGCCCTGTCGGACGCGCTCGTCGGCGTCGAGTGGGTGCTGCACGCCGCGTCGCAGGACCTGCCGGGCCTGGCCGAGCAGGGCATGCGCCCGTCGCGGGTGTTCGACACCGAGCTGGCGGCACGGCTGCTCGGCATGGAGCGCGTCGGCCTTGCCGCGGTGGTCGCCGACACCCTCGGCCTGGGACTGGCGAAGGAGCACTCGGCGGTCGACTGGTCCACCCGGCCGCTGCCGCACGAGTGGCTGCGCTACGCCGCGCTGGACGTCGAGCTCCTGGTGCCGGTACGCGAGGTGCTGGCCGACCGGCTGGCCGAGGCGGGCAAGGCGATCTGGGCGGCGCAGGAGTTCGAGGCCGAACGCACCGCTCCCCCGCCCGCACCCCGTGCCGAGCCGTGGCGGCGGGTGTCCGGGCTGCACGCGATCCACGACGCACGCCGGCTCGCCGTGGTCAAGACGCTCTGGGAGACCCGCGACCACAACGCGCAGCTCCGCGACATCGCCCCCGGCCGGGTGCTGCCGGACCGCGCCATCGTCGCAGCGGCGGAAGCGCTCCCCCGGTCGGTGCCGCAGCTCGTCGCGCTCCCGGCGTTCGCCGGCAAGGGCACGAGGCGGCGGGCGGCGCTGTGGCGGGCGGCGATCGACCGCGCGCTCGCGCTGCCCGACGACGAGCTGCCCTCGGTGCGCGGCCCCCGCACGGACGCCCCGCCACCGGTACGCGCGTGGAGCGACCGGGACCCGGCGGCGGCGGCACGCCTGAGCGCCGCGCGCGCCGTGGTGCAGGACCTCTCCACCACCTGGAACACCCCGGTCGAGAACCTGCTCCAGCCCGACCTGCTGCGGCGCCTGTGCTGGAGCCCGCCCCGTGAGATCGATGCCGGAACCGTGGCCGCCGCGCTCGTCGCCGGCGGGGCCCGGCCCTGGCAGGTGGAGCTGCTCACGGAACGACTGGCGGCGGCGCTGCAGGGCGCGACCGCCTGACGTAGCCTGCTCGGCGCGGCCCTCTCCCGCCGCGCCGGACGACGACGTCTGGAGGGTCATGTCGCAGACCACCGCCCGCCCCGAGCGGGTCGCCCGCGCCGCCGTCACCGACGTCCCGCTCCCGGACGGCCGCGGCACGCTCGCACTCGTCACCCTCGACAACGGCCTGGATGCGCCGACGACGCTCGGCCCGCAGGGGCTGGCCGAGCTGGCGGCGTCGCTCGCCACGCTGCGCCAGCGCGCCCGGTTCGGCACGGTGGCGGCGGTCGCGATCACGGGCCGGCCAGGGGTGTTCGTCGCCGGCGCGGACCTCACGGTGGTGTCCCGGATCCGCACCCGCGACCAGGCGCTCGACCTGGCGCGAGCCGGTCACGCCGCCTACGGGATGCTCGCCGACCTCGAGGTGCCGACCTTCGCGTTCGTCAACGGCGTCGCGCTCGGCGGCGGGCTCGAGCTCGCGCTGGCGTGCGACTACCGCACCGCCACCTCCGACGTGCGCGCCATCGGGTTGCCGGAGACCGGGCTGGGCCTGGTGCCGGGATGGGGCGGCGTCTATCGGCTGCCGCGACTGGTCGGCGTCGAGGCGGCGATCGACGTCATCCTGACCCGGCCGGCCGCCGGCCGTCCGCTGACGGCCCCCGACGCCGCACGCATCGGCCTGGTCGACGAGGTGCTCGAGCCGGAGGGGTTCGTCGAGGCGTCGGTGGCCTGGGCGTCGCGCATTCTCGCCGGCGAGCTCGTCGTGCCCCGGCGCCCGGTGGACGACGAGCGCACCTGGACTGCCGCGCTCGAGACGGCGCGGGCGCGGCTGGACGCGACGGTCCACGGCTCCCGGCCTGCCCCGTACCGGGCGCTCGAGCTGATGGCGGCGGCCCATGCTGCCGACGCTCCGGACGACGAGGCCCACCGGTCCACGTCGACGGCCGAGCCGCCGGCAGCCGCCGCCGCGGAGGACCAGGCGCTGGCTGACCTCATCATGACCGACGAGATGCGCGCGTCCGTCTACGCGTTCGAGCTGGTCACAGGCGCCAAGCGGCCGGCTGGTGCACCGGATCCCGCACTGGCCCGGCCGGTGACGAAGGTCGGCGTCGTCGGCGCGGGGTTGATGGCGACGCAGATCGCGCAGCTCGTCGCGCGCCGGCTGCGGGTGCCGGTGGTGCTGCGGGACGTGGACGACGAGCGCGTCGCCGCGGGACTGGCGACGCTTCGTGCCTCGGTGGAGCGGCAGGTGCGTTCTGGACGGCTCCGGGCCGACGAGGGCGAACGGGTGATCGCCTCCGTCTCCGGCTCGGCCGATGTCGGGATCTTCGCCGGGTGCGACCTCGTGGTCGAGGCGGTGACGGAGGTGCTCGACGTCAAGCGCCGCGTGTTCGCCGAGCTGGAGGGCGTCGTCGACCCCGGGACGGTGCTGGCGACCAACACGTCGGCGCTGTCGGTGACGGCGATGGCCGGTGGGCTCGCGCACCCGGAGCGGGTCGTGGGGCTGCACTTCTTCAACCCGGTCGCGGCGATGCCGCTCGTCGAGGTGGTCCGCGCCGAGGCGACGTCCGACGAGGCGCTGGCGACGGCCTTCGACCTCGCCGGCCGGCTGGGCAAGAGCGCCGTCGGCGTGCGCGACCGCCCAGGCTTCGTCGTCAACCGGCTGCTGGTGCTGCTGCTCGGTGTGGTGCTCGGTGCCGTCGAGGCCGGCACGCCGGTGGAGGCCGCCGACCGTGCGCTCGATCCGCTCGGCCTACCGATGCCCCCGTTCGAGCTGCTCGACCTCGTCGGTCCGGCGGTCGGCCTGCACGTGCTGACGTCGCTGCGTGCCGACCTCGGCGACCGGTTCCCCGCGTCACCGGGCCTGGCCCGTCTCGTCGCGGAGGGGACGCCTCTGGTCCTCCCCGCCGCAGCGCCCGGTCTGCCCCGGCGCGTCGACCCCGCGATCCAGGGCGCGTTCGGCGCCGGGTCCGACCACGCGGGTCGCCCGCTGCCCGACGACGCAGGTCGTCCGCTCCCCGACGACACGGCCCAGCTGTTCGCGATGCCCGACGACACCCGACGCCCCCTCGACGAGGCTGGGGTCCGCGACGCCGTGCTCAGCGCACTCGTCCGCGAGGTCGGCCTCATGCTCGACGAGGGCGTCGTGCCCGACGCGTCGCAGATCGACCGCTGCATGGTCCTCGGCGCGGGCTGGCCCTGGCATCTCGGCGGGATCACGCCGTACCTCGACCGCTCCGGCTACGCAGAACGGATCCTCGGCCGCCGCCTCCTCCCCGACGGCATGGCGAACGTCGCCCCCGTGGCGAGCGTCGCCCCGGCCTGAGCCGTGCCCTGCGTCGCGCGACGGCGCGCGCACACGAACGTCAGGTGTTCGCCGACGGTTGCGTCAGTCCGTCCTCAGAACGGTGGCTCGTCGGGATAGCCGCCGCTGGCCAGGCGCGGCGGCGGATCGGCGTCGTCACCGGGGGCATCGCAGGGGCCACGCAGTCTGTCGAGCGCCTGCGCGGTGAGCACGATGGGCACGGCGAGCCGGGTGAACGTGATCCCCCACGGATCGGTCCACTCGCAGGCACCAGACTCGGCGATCCGGCGCACACTCCAGCCACCGCTGGTCTTCTGCTCATGGTGGTGCTTGCAGCGCGCGTCGAGGTTGGCGGCGATCGTCTGGTCCCGTGCCGGGCGGGCAGCGTCGAACGGCTCGCGATGGTCCAGCTCGCAGCGCCACGCCGGCTGCCCGCAGCCCATGAAGGTGCACGTGACGTCACGGGCGATGACGAAGGCCGTGAGGTCGGCACCGGGCTTGTACGTCGCCGTGCCGCGCTCGACCAGTGTCCCGGTGACAGGGTCCGTCAGCAGCCGGCGCCAGGTCCCGTCCCGGGCGATCGCGCGGGCCATGTCGGCGGGGATGGGGCCATGGCCGGCCAGCTCCCCGGGCAGGTCGTCGAGCCCCAGCAGCGTCGTCGCCGCGACCGTCACCTGGACCTCCGCCCGGCGACCGTGCTTGCGTGGCAGCGTCGACCCGTCCGGCAGCGTGCCGGTGTCCGCGATCCCGCCGAACAGGTCGGAGAGCGCGTCGGCCCGGCGCTGGTGCACGGTGCGCTCGTCGCCTGCCACCCGCGACGATCCCGCCATCGCGTCGATCACCGTGAACGCCGTCACCGCGTCGGGTGCGGGCAGGTACGCCGAGAGCAGCGCCATCCCGTCCTCGAGCGGGCGCAGCTCGACGCCACGCTCCCGACGTGCCCGCGCGCATCGCTCCGCCGCCTGCCCCGGTTCGGCGGCGAGCACGAGTCGCAGCGCCTGACGCTTCAGCGCCGGCGCCGACCACAGTGGGGCCTCTTCGACCAGCACGGCGACGACGCCGTTCCAGCGACGCGGGTCACCGCCGGACGGCAGGGCGTCGAGGATGGCGTCGACCCGGCGCACGTCGAGCGTGCCGGCGCCCAGGGCGTCGCGCAGCATCGGGTGCGCCATCAGGTCGTCGGCGCGCATCACGGTTCGCTGCGCCTGGAACGCCGTGCACGACAGTGCCGCCTGCAGCTCGTCGGCCACCCGCTCGGGGCCGACCTCCCGACGGGCGCACAGCTCACCGAGCACCCGCGCCTGCTGCGCCTGCGCCATCGCGACCACCTGCTCCCAGCCGACCGCGCGCGCCAGCAGCTCGGCGCTCGTCGCGCCCCCGACCTCGACGTCGTCGAGCACCGCGGCAAGCGCGGCGACGTCGCCGGCCGGCAGTCCGTCGCGGAAGTCGGGCAGGCGCATGCCCGCAGCCTCCGGCAACCGCCGGACCGCCCTCTCCGCGAGCGTCGTCGTCATGCGAACAAGTGTATGAAGGACCACCGACACGCCCCCGACGACCCCGCCACGCGCTGCCTGACACCCGGAAGTCGGATCACGCCCGCGTGATCGCGTCCGCGAGTGCCTCGCCTCGGTCCGCGTCACCGCGGACGACTCCACCACGCACGGCGAGGCGGAGTCGCTACAGCCGCACCCCGAGCAGCGCGTCCAGCGCACGCGCGACCACGCCGGGCGCGCCCTCGTCGGGCGCCGCCTCGCCGGCGAGCGCCGCGTCCGCCCAGGCGTCCACCGCGGCCAGCGCGGCAGGCGCGTCCAGGTCGTCGGACAACGCCGCGCGCACCGCTGCCAGGGTGGGCTCCGCTGCCGGGCCGCCCACTCCGGACAGCGCCCGCCGCCACCGGTCCAGGCGGCTCTCGGCCTCGCGCAGCACCGCGTCCGTCCACTCCCAGTCGGCCCGGTACCGGTGCGCCAGGATCGCCAGCCGGATCGCGCGCGGGTCGACACCCGCCTCGCGGAGCGTCGAGACGAGCACCAGGTTGCCCTGGGACTTGCTCATCTTGTCGCCATCGAGACCCACCATCCCGGTATGGACGTGGGCCAGCGCGCCCGCGCCGGCGTCACCGGTGAGCACGCGCACGTGCGAACAGCTCATCTCGTGGTGCGGGAACTCCAGGTCGCTACCCCCGCCCAGCACGGACACCGGGGCGCCGAGCGCTCCCCGCGCGATGACGACGCACTCGATGTGCCAGCCGGGTCGCCCACGGCCGAGCGTCCCGCCGTCCCACGCCGGCTCGCCGGGACGCTCCCGGCGCCACAGCAACGGGTCGAGCGGGTCTTTCTTGCCCGGACGCTGCGGGTCCCCGCCGCGCTCGGCGGACAACGCCAGCATCCGCGCCCGGTCGAGGCGGGCCGCCTCACCGAAGGCGGTGTCGGCGGCGAGGTCGGCGTAGACGTCGCCCTCGCCGTCCGGCACCCCGGGGGTGGGCACCCGGTACGCGGTCCCCGCTGCCAGCATCTCCGAGACGGCCTCCACCACGGCGGGGATCGACTCCACGGCCGAGACGTACGAGTCGGGAGGGATCACCTGCAGTGCCGCCATGTCCTGCGCGTAGAGGGCGGTCTGCGCGGCAGCCAGCTCGCGCCAGTCGACGCCGGTCGTGGCGGCCCGCTCCAGCAGCGGGTCGTCCACGTCCGTCACGTTGGAGGCGTAGCGCACGACGACCCCGGCATCCCGCCACGCCCGCCCGAGCAGGTCGAACGCGACCGCCGTCGCGGCGTGACCCAGGTGGGTGGCGTCGTAGGGCGTGATGCCGCAGACGTAGAGCGTCGCCGTGCCGTCCACCACCGGGTCGACGAGCTCGCCGGTCGCCGTGTCGAGCACGCGGACCGCCGGTCCCCGTCCGGGCAGTCTGGGCAGGGACGGGGCGGGCCAGCTCAGCACCCGACGAGCGTAGCCGCGCGTCGCCGGCCG
>CAZFTZ010000041.1:0-8232 GCA_964521875.1 uncultured Cellulomonas sp.
ACCTTGACGACGAACCACAGCAGCGGCCAGTAGCCCTGGTTGAAGTAGCCGCTGCCGATCGCGCTGATGGGCCACGGTGCGCGCCAGCCGCCGAGGAACAGCGTGGTGGCGACCGCCGAGACGTTGAGCATGTTGATGTACTCGGCGAGGAAGAACCAGGCGAACTTCATCGACGAGTACTCGGTGGTGTACCCGCCGACGAGCTCGCCCTCCGCCTCCGGCAGGTCGAACGGCAGCCGGTTGGTCTCGCCCACCATCGAGACGACGTAGATGACGAAGGCCGGCAGCAGCGGCAGGAACCACCAGAACCGGGTCTGCGAGTCGACGATCTGGCTCGTCGACATCGAGCCGGCCAGCACGAAGACGCTCACCAGCGACAGCCCCATCGCCAGCTCGTAGCTGATCACCTGCGCGGTCGAGCGCACCGAGCCGAGCAGCGGGTAGGTGGAGCCCGACGACCAGCCGCCGAGCACGATGCCGTACACGCCGACCGAGGTGCACGCGAGGATGTACAGCACCGCGACCGGGAAGTCGGTCAGCTGCAGCGGCGTGTGCACCCCGAAGAAGTTCACCTGCGGGCCCATCGGGATCACCGCGTAGGTGAGCAGGGCGCAGAACACCGAGATCATCGGCGCGACGAGGTACACCAGCAGGTCCGCGGCGCGGACGTTGATGTCCTCCTTGACCAGCAGCTTCATCGCGTCCGCGAGGGACTGCAGCAAGCCGAACGGACCGTGCACGTTCGGGCCCGGACGCAGCTGCATCCGCCCGACGACGCGCCGCTCGAACCAGATCGCGATGAGCACGCTGACCAGCAGGAACACGAGGATCAGCACGGCCTTGACCAGCCAGACCCACCACTGGTCGTGGCTGAAGTCCGCCACCACCGGGTCGCCGTCGGCAGCGAGAGCCAGCAGGGTCACGCCGTCGCCTCCTCGTCCTCGTGCGCATCCGCGTTCCCGGCAGCAGCCAGGGTTACCACGTCACCGGCGTCGGCGTGCAGCGTGCCGCGCACCGCGCAGTCGGCGGCGTTCGTCGGCAGCCAGACGACGTGGTCCGGCATGTCGGTGACCAGCACCGGCAGCGTCACCGCGCCGGCGTCGGTCGAGACCGTCACCCGCTCGCCGTCGCCGACGCCCACCGTCGCGGCGGTCGCCGCGGACAGCCGCGCCACCGAGCGCTTGGCGGTGCCGGCCAGGAACGGCTCGCCGCCCTGGAGCCGGCCGGCGTCGAGCAGCAGGTGCCACGTCGCCAGCACCGCCTGCGTGCCGGCCACCGCCGGTGGCTCGCCGGCCGGCTGAGCCGGAGCGGCGGCGCGGGCGCCGTCCCAGCCACCGAGCTGGTCCAGCTCGTCGTGCACCGCGGCCAGCGTCGGCAGGCCGAGCTCCACGCCGAGGGAGTCGGCGAGGGCGTCGAGCATGCGCGCGTCGGTGAGGGCGGTGCTGACCAGCACCTGGGGGAACGGCCGCGGCCGGCCCTCCCACGTGACGAACGTGCCGGGCTTCTCCACCGCCGGTGCCACCGGCAGCACCACGTCGGCGCGCTCGGTCACCTCGGACGGCAGCACCTCGAGGCTGACGACGAACGCACGCTCCAGCGCGCGCCGCGCCAGGTCCGGGTCGGGCAGGTCCGCCACCTGAAGGCCGCCGACGACGAGCGCGGCGATCTCGCCGTCCGCCGCAGCCTGCAGGATCCCGGTGAGGTCGCGGCCGGGGGTCGCGGGCAGGGACTCCACACCCCAGGCCGCGGCGATGTCGACGCGAGCCGCGTTGTCCGCGACCGGGCGCCCACCGGGCAGCAGGCCGGGCAGGGTGCCGGCCTCGACCGCACCGCGCTCGCCGGCGCGGCGGGGCACCCACGCGAGCCTCGCGCCGGTGCGGGCCGCCAGGCGCAGCGCCGCCGACAGTGCGCCGGTCGTGGTGGCGGCACGTTCGCCGACGAGGACGACGGCGCCCGGCTTGGCGAGCTCGGCCGTGACCTCGTCGGACAGCCCGTCGAGGACCTCCGCCTCGGTGCCGGGCGCGGCCGGGACCAGCGTGCCGTCCAGGCGCTCCAGGCCGCGCGTGGCGAACGGTGCCACCGAGAACACCTTCCCGTGGCGGCGCAGCAGACCCTGCCGCAGCCGCAGGAAGAGGATGCCGCCCTCCTCCTCGGGCTCCAGCCCGACGAAGAGCACCGCCGGGGCGGTGTCGAGGTCCGCGAACGTCACGTCGAGCGTGCGCCCGGCGACGTGGTGGGCGAGGAAGTCCGCCTCCTCGGCCGAGTGCGGACGGGCCCGGTGGTCGACGTCGTTGGTGCCGAGCGCGACGCGGGCGAACTTGCCGTACGCGTAGGCGTCCTCGAGGGTGAGCCGTCCGCCGGGCAGCACGCCGGCGCCGCCCTTTGCCAGGGCCGCCGTCAGGCCGTCGGCCGCGGTGTCGAGGGCGTCGGCCAGGCTCGTCGGGACGAGCGCGCCGCCCTCCCGCACCAGCGGGCTCGTCAGGCGCTCCTGGGAGGCCGGCCACGGGAAGGCGAACCGATCCTTGTCGGTGATGAACTCGGCATTGACCGCCGGGTCGTTGCCGGACAGCCGGCGCAGCACCACGCCCCGGCGGTGGTCGACGCGGATCGCCGAGCCCTGCGCGTCGTGCTCGCCGACCGACGGGGTGGACACCAGGTCGAACGGGCGGCTGCGGAACCGGTAGGCGGCCGAGGTCAGCGCGCCAACCGGGCAGATCTGCACGGTGTTGCCGGAGAAGTAGGAGGCGAACGGCCGGCCGCTGGCGTCCAGGCTGGTCTCGCCGACCGGCGCCTCGCCGGAGAAGTCGAGCACCTGGGTGTCGAACGTGCCGATCTGCTGGCGGGCACCGCGCATCTGCAGGTCGATCCAGAGGTCGCCGGCGACCTCCTCCGAGAACCGGGTGCAGCGCTGGCACAGGATGCAGCGCTCGCGGTCGAGCAGGATCTGCGTCGAGATCTTGATCGGCTTGGGGTACGTCCGCTTCTCGTCGACGAACCGGCTGGTCGCGCGGCCGTTGCTCATCGCCTGGTTCTGCAGCGGGCACTCGCCGCCCTTGTCGCACACCGGGCAGTCCAGCGGGTGGTTGATGAGCAGGAACTCCATGACACCGTGCTGGGCCTTGTCGGCCTCCTGCGACGTCCGCTGCGTCTTGACCACCATGCCGCCCGTCGCCTCGAGCGTGCAGGAAGCCTGCGGTTTGGGCATCTTCGCGAGCTGGTCACCGCGCGGCGCCCACACCTCGACCAGGCACTGCCGGCACGCGCCGGCGGGGGCCAGCAGCGGGTGGTCGCAGAACCGCGGGATCTGGATGCCGAGCTGCTCGGCCGCGCGGATGACGAGGGTGCCCTTGGGCACCGTCGTCTCAATGCCGTCGATGCTGAACGTCACCGTCGCGGCCGGCTCCGGCTCCGCCACCGGCGGCGCGGGAGGCACCAGCGGGGTGGTCGCAGCGGTGCGTGGGGTGGTCACGGTCATCAGTGCACTCCCGCGAGCTGCGCCTTCGGGCGCGGCGTGTAGGCGAACAAGGAGCTCTTCTCGGGCGGGAACAGCACGTCGGCCGGCGTGTGCATACCCGCCTCGAACTCGTCCCGGAAGTACTTCAGGCCGGACTGGACCGGGCTGACGGCGCCGTCGCCCAGGGGGCAGAACGCCTTGCCCAGGATGTTGTCCGAGACGTCGGACAGCACCTCGAGGTCCCCCGGCTGGCCCTCACCGTTCTCCAGCCGCTTGAGGACGGCCACCAGCCAGTAGGTGCCCTCGCGGCACGGCGTGCACTTGCCGCACGACTCGTGCTTGTAGAACTCGAGCCAGCGGGTGACGGCGCGGACCACCGACACGGTCTCGTCGAAGATCTGCAGCGCACGCGTGCCGAGCATCGAGCCTGCCTTGCCGACCGACTCGTAGTCCAGCGGCACGTCGAGGTGCTCGGCGGTGAAGATCGGGGTCGACGAGCCGCCGGGCGTCCAGAACTTCAGCTGGTGACCGTTGCGGATGCCACCCGCCATGTCGAGCAGCTCGCGCAGCGTGATGCCGAGCGGCGCCTCGTACTGGCCGGGACGCTCGACGTGCCCGGACAGGCTGAAGAAGCCGTGGCCCTGGCTGCGCTCGGTGCCCATCGCGGAGAACCAGCCGGCGCCGCCGCGCAGGATGCCCGGGACCGAGGCGATCGTCTCGACGTTGTTGACCACGGTCGGGCGGGCGTACAGGCCGGCGACCGCCGGGAACGGCGGCTTGAGCCGGGGCTGGCCGCGCAGGCCCTCGAGCGAGTCGAGCAGCGCCGTCTCCTCGCCGCAGATGTAGGCACCGGCACCGGCGTGGACGGTGACCTCCAGGTCGAAGCCGGAGCCGAGGACGTTCTTGCCGAGGTAGCCCTTGGCATACGCCTCCGCGACCGCCTGCTGCAGCCTGCGCGTGGCGTGCACCACCTCGCCGCGGATGTAGACGAACGCGTGGTGGCAGCCGATCGCGAAGCTCGTGATGGCGATGCCCTCCACCAGCGACTGCGGGTTCGCCATGATGAGCGGGATGTCCTTGCAGGTGCCCGGCTCGGACTCGTCGGCGTTGACGACGAGGTAGCGCGGACCGCCGTCCGGGGCGGGCAGGAAGGACCACTTCATGCCGGCCGGGAAGCCTGCGCCGCCACGGCCGCGCAGGCCGGAGTCCTTGACCATCGTCACGATGTCGGCCGGCGGCAGGGTCAGCGCCTTGCGCAGACCCTTGTAGCCGCCGTTCGCCTCGTACGACGAGAGCGACCAGGACTTGTCGGCGTCCCAGGTCGCCGAGAGGACCGGGGTGAGGGTCGTCGTCACTTCGCCTCCTCGTCGCCGAACGCGGCCGCCGACCAGCCGTGCTCGCGGGCGACCTGCAGGCCGGCGAGCGACGCCGCACCCGCCCGGCCGCCCTCGTCGGCCCGCCCGTCCGGGAAGCCGGCGAGCACGCGGCTCATCTCCTTGAACGTCACCACGGTGTCCGCACCGCGGCTCGGGGTCACCGGGTGCCCCGCGCGCAGCTCGTCGGTCAGCGCCGCGGCGGAGGCCGGCGTCTGGTTGTCGAAGAACTCCCAGTTGACCATGACCACCGGCGCGTAGTCGCACGCGGCGTTGCACTCGACGCGCTCCAGCGTGATGGCGCCGTCCGCGGTGGTCTCGTCGTTGCCGATCCCGAGGTGCTCGACGAGCTCCTCCCAGATCGCGTCCCCGCCCATGATCGCGCACAGCGCCGTGGTGCAGACGCCCACCGTGTACGTGCCGTTGGTGTGGCGCTTGTACTGGGTGTAGAACGTCGCGACCGCGCTGACCTCGGGGGTCGTCAGGCCGAGCGTCTCGGCGGCGAACGCGATGCCGCGCGGCGAGACGTAGCCGTCCTCGGACTGCACCAGGTGCAGCAGCGGCAGCAGGGCCGACCGCGGCTGCGGGTAGCGCGCCACGATCGCGGCGGCGTCGGCCGCCAGGCGCTCGCGCGTCGCGTCGTCGTACCCGGCGGCGTGGGTCTGGCCGGGGGTCCGGCCCATGGGCTGCGTCATCAGCGGTCCACGCCTCCCAGCACGGGGTCGATCGAGGCGACCGCGGCGACGACGTCGGCGAGGTTGCCGCCCTCGCACATCACCGAGACCGCCTGCAGGTTGTTGAAGCTCGGGTCCCGGAAGTGCGCCCGGTACGGGCGGGTGCCGCCGTCGGAGACGACGTGCACGCCGAGCACGCCGCGAGGGTGCTCGACCTCCTGCCATGCCTGGCCGGCCGGGACCCGGAAGCCCTCGGTCACCAACTTGAAGTGGTGGATCAGGGCCTCCATCGAGGTGCCCATGATCTCCTTGATGTGGTCCAGGCTGTTGCCCTGCCCGTCGGGGCCGACGGCCAGCTGTGCCGGCCACGCGATCTTCTTGTCGGCCACCATCACCGGGGCGTTCGGCCCCAGCCGGGCCAGCCGGTCGAGGCACTGCTCGACGATGTGGATCGACTGCCACAGCTCCTCAAACCGGACGACCATCCGGTCCCAGGCGTCGGCGTTCGTTCCCGTCGGGACGTCGAAGTCGTAGGTCTCGTAGCCGCTGTACGGGTTCGCCTTGCGGACGTCGTACGGCAGGCCGGCCGAGCGCAGGATCGGGCCCGTCATCCCCAGCGCCATGCAGCCGGCGAGGTTGAGAGGGGCGACGCCCTGGTAGCGCAGCTTGAGGATCGGGTTGGCCAGCATCAGCTTCTGCAGGTCGCCGGCGAACTTCCGGACCCCGACGAGCGCCTCACGCACCGCGTCGACGCCCCCCGGCGGCAGGTCCTGGACCACGCCGCCCGGCCGGATGTACGCGTGGTTCATCCGCAGGCCGGTGACCAGCTCGAAGATCTGCAGGATGTGCTCGCGGCCCTGGAAGGCCATCTCCATGATGGTCGTGGCGCCCAGCTCGTTGCCGCCGGTGCCCAGGCAGATGAAATGGGAGGCGACCCGGTTGAGCTCCATCATCAGCACGCGGATGACGGACGCCTTCTCCGGCACGTCGTCCGTGATGCCGAGCAGCTTCTCCACCGCGAGGCAGTAGGCCGCCTCCTGGAACAGCGGGGCGACGTAGTCCATGCGGGTGCAGAACGTCACGCCCTGGGTCCAGGTGCGGAACTCCATGTTCTTCTCGATGCCGGTGTGCAGGTAGCCGATGCCCGCACGGGCCTCGGTCACCGTCTCGCCCTCGATCTCGAGCATCAGCCGGAGCACGCCGTGGGTGGACGGGTGCTGCGGGCCCATGTTGACGACGATGCGCTCCTCGCCGAGGCGCGCGGCCTCCTCGGCGATCGTCGACCAGTCGCCGCCGGAGGCCTCGAAACTGGGAGCGCCCGCGGTCGCGTCGTCGTCGACGACCGGGCGTGTGGCGTGCAGGGGGGTGGTCACGAGTACGACCTCCGCTGGTCCGGGGGCGGCGTGGTGGCGCCCTTGTACTCCACGGGGATGCCGCCCAGCGGGTAGTCCTTGCGCTGGGGGTGGCCCGGCCAGTCGTCGGGCATCTCGATGCGCGCCAGGCCCGGGTGACCGTCGAAGACGATGCCGAAGAAGTCCCAGGTCTCGCGCTCGTGCCAGTCGTTCGCCGGGTACACCCCGACGGTCGACGGGATGTGCGGGTCCTCGTCGGGCGCCGCGACCTCGAGCCGGAGCCGGCGGCCGTGCGTCACGGACACCAGGTGGTAGACCGCGTGCAGCTCGTGCCCCGCCTCGTGCGGGTAGTGCACGCCGCTGACGCCCATCGACAGCTCGAACCGCAGGTCCTGGTCGTCGCGCAGCGCCCGAGCCACCTCGAGCAGGTGCTCCCGGGCGACGTTCAGCGTCAGCTCGCCGCGGTCGACGACCACGGACTCGACCGCGTTCACGAACCCGGTCCCGGAGCCGTCCAGCACCTCGGCGAGGATGTCCACGACCTCGTCGAACCAGCCGCCGTAGGGCCGCTCGCTGGGCCCGGGCATCAGCACCGGCGCGACGAGGCCGCCGTAGCCGGAGGTGTCGCCGGAGCCGTGGACCCCGAACATCCCCTGCCGCACGTCGATGATCGGCAGCGTGGCCGCTCCGGCCGCGACCAGCGTCTGCGCGCCGGCGGCGTTCTGCGCGCCGGCCTCCAGCGCGGTCTGGCTGGTCGCCTGGGCGGCGGCCGCCGCCGGGGTGGTCGCCTCGCCGGGCTTGACCGCGGTGGCGACGTCGGCCTTCTCGCCGGTGGGGACGCCGGTGGCGGCGGCGTCGCGGGTCGCGTCCTTGGTCTCGCCGACCGGGGCGCGGGTGTCCGGCGGGGTGGTGCCGACTTCCGCCCGGCCCACCGTGGTGACGAGGTCCTCGTCCTTCTTCGTCGGCTCCGTCATCGCAGCAGGCCCGTCATGTGGGAGGTCGGGGTGGCCTCCAGCGCCGCCTTCTCGGCCGCGGCGGCCGCGGCCTTGCGGTCGACGCCGAGGGGCGAGCTCTGGATCTGGTCGTGCAGCGCGAGCAGGGCGTGCAGCAGCATCTCCGGCCGCGGCGGGCAGCCCGGCAGGTAGATGTCGACCGGCACGATGTGGTCGACGCCCTGCACCACCGCGTAGTTGTTGAACATGCCGCCCGACGACGCGCAGACGCCCATCGACAGCACCCACTTGGGCTCGGGCATCTGGTCGTAGACCTGCCGGACGATCGGCGCCATCTTCTGGCTCACCCGGCCCGCGACGATCATCAGGTCCGACTGCCGCGGCGAGGCGCGGAACACCTCCATGCCGATGCGGGAGATGTCGAAC
>CAZFTZ010000042.1:0-2617 GCA_964521875.1 uncultured Cellulomonas sp.
AGGCCGATCGCGTACCACCACCAGCACCCGTCCCGGCGGACGATGCGCGCCCCGGTCGCCGCCCGCCCCTGCAGGCCGACGACGAGCAGTGCGGTGACGACCGTGCCGACGTAGGACAGCCAGCTCGCGACGAGCGCGCCCGCGCCGGCCGCCGAGAGGTCGCCGTTGAACCGCCCCTGCAGCGCGACACCGGCCCCCGACAGGGCGGCGACCAGCACCGCCGGGACCGCGAGCGACGGGGCACGCCCCTGCTCGCTCGTCGTCACTCCGCGACCCTACCGGCGCCCGGCACCGCCCGTGCCGTGTCCACCCGGCCCCGGAGAAGGTCAGCGCGTCGCACGGATCTCGGCGACGAACCGCGCCGACCGCTCGCGCAGCTCGGCGATGCGCCGCTCGACGACGACCTCCCGCATGGTCTCGGCGTCGTCGCCGATCTCCGCCCGGGTCGGCGGCCGCCGGACGTTCCGGCTGCAGATGAAGTCGGTGCAGATCAGCGTGCCGATGGTGTTGCCCGCCTTGCCGGACGCGCCACCGCGCCGGGCGACGTAGAGCGTGACGTCGTCGGTCACCACGACGTCCGCGCACCACTGGCACACCGCCTTGCGGCGGCGGGTGTTCTTGTCGCCCGCCCGCAGCAGCACCCCCACCGGCTCACCGTCCACGGGCACGACGACGTACGCCGCCAGCGGTGCCTTACGGTCGCGCCAGCCGAGGTAGTCGAGCCTGTCCCAGTCGATCGCGTCGAGGTCCGGGAGGGTCGCGTCGGCCGCCTCGCGCTTGGAGGCGTTGACGAAGCTCGCGCGGATCTGCTTCTCGGTGAGGGGGTGCATGGGTCTTCTCGTCGTGCGGGGCGGTTCGGGAGAGCCCGACGAGGCTACGGCACGACGTCAACCTCGCAACCAGCCTTTTCGACGAGCCCCGGTCACTAGGCTCGCAGACATCCGTCGACCTGGTGTGCGAGGAGATGGCGGCGTGGCCGCTCCGGTGATCGTCGACTACCCCGACACGCGGACCGTGAGCCCGCGGACGGCCGTCGTCGTGTTCCGCCTCGCGGCGCTGTTCACGCTCCTCGCGGCCGTGATGGGTGCGATGGTGTCGGCCACCGCGTCCGGCGCCGCCTGTCCCACCTGGCCCGGCTGCTTCTCCGACTCCGTGGCGCCGCCGGCCGCGATCCACCCCGTCATCGAGTTCACGCACCGGGCAGTGGCGATCGTCGCCGGACCGCTCATGCTGGCGGCGGGGGTGCTCGCCGGGCGCGTCGCACGTCCGACGCGGACGGTCCGGCTGCTCCCCTGGGTCGCGCTGACGTGTGCCGGCGTCGCCGCGGCGGTCGGACGGCTCGTCGTGCTCTCAACCGTGCCGGCGTGGCTCGGCGCGGTGGACCTGTTCTGCGCACTGTCCGCGATGGTCGCGACGACGGGGGCCGCGGTGCTCGCCGCGCGGCCTGTTCCCGACCCGGGCACGGGCGCGCGACGAGGCGGCCGGCGGACGTGGCCGGCGCTGGCACTCGCGTTGCTGCTCGTCGTGCACCCGCTCGGGATCGTCGTGGCCGGTCCCGGCTCTCGCACCGGGGTGATCGGCTGGCCCGACTGGGAGACGGTGCCGGGCGACCTGCACCCGGCGATCCAGGGTCTGCGGATCGCGCTGGCTCTGCTCGCGATGGGGGTGATCGTCACGATGCCGCTGGTAGTCGGCGAACGACGAACCCTCGACAGCCTGCCGGCGACGCTGCTCGCCGTCGAGCTGGCCCTGGGCGCCACGCTCGACCGCTACCCCGACTCCCACGTCGCCGTGCTCGTCGCGCACGCGGTGGTGGCGGTGCTGATCGTGTGGGCGCTCGCGGTTGCCGGGGCTCTACAACCGCGCCCGTCGTCCATCCGGGAGTGGTAGACCATCTGGCGACCCCAGCCGCAACGCTGTACCGGCGTCGACCGAGAAGGACTGCCTCGTGGCCCGCATCCGTGAGTTCATGCCGTCGAACCAGAACGTCAAGATTCGTCCGACCGAGGTTGACTGCGAGTACACGACGGTCGAGAAGAACGGCGTTCGGGTGCTCCACCTGTCCACCTTCGGGTCCGACGAGCGGGCGAGCGAGCGCAAGTCGAGCCAGTCGATGCAGCTGGACATCGAGCGTGCTCGCGAGCTCATCGACATCATCGTGAAGGCGTTCCCGTCGCTGCGACGCCGGCGATGGGCTGCGTCGAGCATCACGGGGCAGCAGCGATCGACATCGGTCGTCCGCGAGCGCAGCTCTTCGGCCGCGGCCGCAACCTCGTGATACCCATCCGCCGGCATCCGCACTCCTGACCCCCGGCGCGCAACCGTGGACGCGAAACCGCCGGCTCCGCGCGGCCGCCGGGGACCTCGGCGTCGAGTGCGCCCCGTGGCCTACGCCCTCGGGTGCAGCAGCCTGAACCGCTCGCACACCACGAGCACGTCCTCGGAGAACTCCATCCCCGCGTGCATCGTCCGCCGCCAGTAGCGCTCGTGCTCGGCACGCCACGTCGCCAGCGACCGGTCGCCCTCCCCCTCGAGCCACGCGTGCTCGGCGGTCACGGCCGAGAACGGGACCACGTCGACCTTCGTCGTGCGCAGCAGGGCCCGCGGAGCGCCGGCG
>CAZFTZ010000043.1:0-3721 GCA_964521875.1 uncultured Cellulomonas sp.
ACGCTGCGCCAGGAGGGCCCGACGGTCTTCAAGTGGGCGGTGTGGCAGATGGCCCCGGTGGCGCAGCGCGCGCTGGACGCCGCGGGCGTCTCGGCCGACCAGATCGACGCCTTCGTCCCGCACCAGGCGAACATGCGGATCATCGACCAGATGATCAAGCAGCTGAAGCTGCCGGAGACGGTGGTCGTCGGCCGCGACATCGCGGACACCGGCAACACCTCCGCCGCCTCGATCCCGCTGGCAACCGAGCGGCTGCGCCGCGAAGGCCTCGTCGAACCCGGCGCGCTGGCGCTGCAGATCGGGTTCGGCGCCGGCCTGGTGTACGCCGCCCAGGTGGTCGTGCTGCCCTGACCGACCCCGCCGCCCCGCGACGAGCGGGCGGTACCGTTCGACCCGACCTGCCCCACCGAACCGAAGGAGACCCCCGATGGCGTACAGCGAGCAGGAGATCCTGGCCGGCCTGGCCGAGATCGTCAGCGAGGAGACCGGCCTGCCCGCCGAGACGGTACTGCCGGAGAAGTCCTTCACCGACGACCTGGACATCGACTCCCTGTCGATGATGACGATCGTCACCCTGGCCGAGGACAAGTTCTCCGTCACCATCCCGGACGACGAGGTGAAGAACCTCACCACCGTGGCCGACGCGGTGAGCTTCATCGCGGGCGCCCAGTCCTGAACCTCCGTCGTCGGCGGCGCGCGAGCCGGTGCGCCGCCGACGGCACCCACCTTCCACCAGCCTTCCAGCGCCCGACGAAGCCGAGGCCCCGAGCCGTCCCCGAGGAGCACCCATGACCGGAACCCCTGACGTCGTCGTCACCGGACTGGGCGCCACCTCACCGCTCGGTGGTGACGTGCGCTCGACGTGGGACGCCGCGCTCGCCGGCAGGTCCGGCGCCCGGCCGTTCGACCCGGAGTGGGTGGAGCGCTACGGCCTGCCGGTGACCTTCGCCGCGACGCTGCCGGTGCCGGCATCCGAGGTGCTGACGGTCCCCGAGGTCAAGCGGATGGATCCGTCCGCGCAGTACGCGATCATCGCCACCCGCGAGGCGTGGGCCGACGCCGGTTCCCCGGAGGTCGACCCCGAGCGCCTGGGCGCCGTCGTCTCGTCGGGCATCGGCGGCATCCAGACCACGCTGGACGGCTGGGACACGCTGCGTGAGAAGGGCGCCCGGCGGATGCTGCCGATGACGGTGCCCATGCTCATGCCCAACTCCCCTGCCGCCTACGTCTCGCTCGAGCTGCATGCCCGCGCCGGGGCGCATGCGCTGGTCTCGGCGTGCGCGTCCGGCTCGGAGGCGATCGGCTACGCGGTGGAGATGATCCGCACCGGGCGCGCGGACGTCGTCGTCGCCGGTGGCACCGAGGCCTGCATCCACCCGATGCCCATCGGGGCCTTCGCCGCCTCGCGCACGCTGTCGCTGCGGAACGACGACCCCGCCGGCGCCTCCCGCCCGTACGACGTCGACCGCGACGGCTTCGTGCTCGGCGAGGGCGCCGGGATCGTCGTGCTGGAGAGCGCCGAGCACGCCGCCGCGCGGGGTGCACGCGTCTACGCCCGGCTCGCCGGCGTCGGCCTGTCCGCGGACGGGTACCACATCACGTCGCCGGAGCCGAGCGGCGACGGGCAGATCCGCGCGATGCGCGCCGCACTCGCCGACTCCGGCGTCGCCGCCCGCGACGTGGTGCACCTCAACGCGCACGCGACGTCGACGGTGGTCGGCGACCTCATCGAGGCGCGGTCCGTGCGTGCGGCGCTGGCCGACGACGCCGACCACGTCGCCCTCTCGGCGACGAAGTCGATGACCGGCCACCTGCTGGGCGGCGCCGGCGCGCTCGAGACGATCGTCACCGTGCTTGCCGGCGCCGCGCGCACCGCCCCGCCGACGATCAACGTCGCCAAGCCCGACCCCGAGCTGGTGCTCGACCTGGTCCGCGACACGCCCCGTGCGCTGCCGGCCGGTGACATCGCCGCGATCAACAACTCGTTCGGGTTCGGCGGGCACAACGTCGCGCTGGTGGTCACCTCGGCCTGAGCGGCCACGGTGCCTCGCGGCAACCGCGCGGCGCTGTCCGTCCCGGCGGTGGGCGCCGGGTACGACGAGTCGGTGAGCCGCGGTCGTCGGCCAGGTGCGACTACCCCACGCGGTGCAGCCAACGCACCGGGGCACCCGCCCCGGCGTAGCGGAACGGCTCGAGCTCGTCGTCCCACGCCTGCCCGAGCGCCAGGTCCAGCTCCTCGCGCAGGCGCACCGGGTCGCCGGCGTACTCGAGGGCCGCGCGGATGCGGTCCTCCGGAACGACGATGTTGCCGTGCACGTCCGTCTGGGCGTGGAAGATCCCGAGCTCCGGGGTGTGGCTCCAGCGCGACCCGTCGGCGCCGTGGCTGGCCTCCTCGGTCACCTCGTAGCGCAGGTGCGCCCAGCCGCGCAGCGCCGACGCCAGCTTGGCGCCCGTGCCCTGGATGCCCTGCCACGAGTACTCACCGCGGTAGAAGCCCGCGCCGGCCGGCTGCGCGGTCCAGTCGATGCCGACGCGCACGCCCAGCACGTTGCCGGCGGCCCACTCGACGTGCGGGCACAGCGCCCGGGGCGCTGAGTGCACGAAAATGACACCGCGGGTGATGGCACCGGCCATGTCGTCCTCCGTAGGTGATCCGGGTTCGTCTTCCCCAACGACCGGGTCCACTGCGGGAACGTGCTGGCGCACGCGGCGTGCGGTCTCAGGATGCCCGACGAGCGGCCCGCGCGCCATGCCTTGTGCGCGCGAGTCGCCGACTTCGTCCTCAGCCGAGCTGCTCGCGGATCGCTTTCATCGCCTTCTTGCGCACCGAGCGGTCGAGGCGGTCGAGGTAGAGGTGACCGTCGAGGTGGTCCACCTCGTGCTGCAGGCAGCGCGCCATCAGCCCGGTGCCTTCGACGACGACCTCCTTGCGGTCCACGTCCTCCCCCACCACGCGGGCGTACCAGGACCGTCGGGTGGGGAACCACAGCCCGGGCACGGACAGGCAGCCCTCGTCGTCGTCCTGGTACTCCTCGTCGGACAGCTCGACGATTCTCGGGTTGAGCACGTAGCCGATCTCGTCGTCGATGTTCCACGAGAACGCCCGCAGGCTGACGCCGATCTGGTTGGCGGCGAGACCGGCGCGGCCGTCCGCGTCCACGGTCTCCAGCAGGTCGTCGACGAGCCCGCGGACGCGGGCGTCGATCGTGGTGACGGGGTCGCACGGCGTCCTCAGCACCGGGTCGCCGACGATCCTGATCTCACGCATGGCCATGGGGTGATCCTCGCACGGAGAAGGGCCCGGACACGGCGACGCCGGCGGGAACGAGCCCGCCGGCGTCGAAGCCGTTGTCGGTGGAGAAGGGTGTCAGTCACCCATGCGCTGCTGCGGCACGTCACCGAGCAGCTGGCGGACCTCTTCCTCGTGGAACCGGCGGTGACCGCCGAGCGTCCGCACCGTCGAGAGCTTCCCGGCCTGCGCCCACCGGGTCACCGTCTTGGGGTCCACCCGGAACAGGACCGCGACCTCACCAGGGGTGAGCAGCGCGCCCTGGGAGAGCGTGGTGTGGGGGGTCGGTGCCATCACATGACTCCTGTCGTTCGGTAGCTCGGCTGGCCCTGAGGGCCCCGTGGCTTTGCGTCCCCGCCTTGCGGTCGGGTTTGCCGTTATCGCTGACACAGGCACTATGCCGGGTTGCGGTCCACCGGGCAAGAAGTGCCC
>CAZFTZ010000044.1:0-3279 GCA_964521875.1 uncultured Cellulomonas sp.
CCGGCGTGCCGCCGACTCTCGCACTGGCGTGGCCGCGAACCGTGACGACCCCGTACCTGGTGCCCGGCATCGTCGTCGGCGCGCTGCTGCTGCTCGTCGCGCTCGGGCTGCTGTGGCGCGACCTGCGGCACCGCCATGGCGCCGAGGTGTGGACGCCGGTGGCCACGGGCGCGATCCCGGTCGTCGCCGGGGCCGACCCCGCCACGCAGGGCACGCTCACCCGCCGCCAGCTGCGCGAGATGGCCGAGCTGGCGCGCACCGGCCAGCTGCCCGCGGTGCGTGCGGCCGGCGCCCCGATGCCCCCGACCGGCAACGTCCCGATCGTCCCGTCCGGGCGGTCCGACGAGGCGGTCACCGGCGCAGCGGTGGGCACGCCGTCCTCGTCGGCGCCGGCCGACGCCCCGCCGCCCGACGAGGGCACGGCCCCGACCGCCGAGGCCGGACGCCGGGGCCTCTGGCGGCGGAGCGGCGCGCCGACGCCGGGACCGTCTGACCCCGAGACGCCGAGCGCGGAGTCCTCGGACACCGCGCCCGTTCCCGTCGTCGACCATCCCGACCCCCCGGTGCCGGGCGGACGGCGTGCCCGCCGCCAGGCCGCAGGCGTTGCGGCCGTCCCTGCCGTCCCTGCCGTCGCGGCCGAGGATTCCGTCGCGGCACCGTCGGCCGGTTCCGCTGCCGAGCAAGGAACGACGACCTCCGGTGACGTGGCGCCGACGAGCCCGGACCAGTCGGCGCCGAGTCCGGAGGAGCCCGGCTGGGCGCGTCCCGACGAGCCCTCCGTGCGTCCCGGGGAGCCGGCCACGGTTCGTCCCGACGAGCCCGTCGGGCAGGCACGGTCCACCGGACCGACCTCCTCCGTCGAGCGACCCGGGCCGGCCCCGGCCGCCACCCGCCCGACGTGGATGCCCCGCCGGCAGACCCCGGTGACGTCCGAGCCCTCGTCGTCCGCACCGCCCGCCGCGTCCGCCACCCGCGCCCCGTCGGCGCACCCGGCGGAGGCGCAGCCTGCGTGGCTCAGCCGTGTCGCCGCGCGCTGGCAGCAGGAGGACGCCGCCGAGGCGGCGGAGGCAGCCGGCGGGGAGCCGGCGGTGCAGGCGTCCTCGTCGCAGGCAGTGACCGCGCCGTCCTCGTCGGGCCCGCCGGGCGAGCCTGGTGAGGCGGGAGAGGCGAGCGAGGCCGACGAGCCCCAGCTGCCCCGCCCCGCTCAGCCGGAGCCCTCACGGGCTGACGCCTGGCGCCGCGCCTGGGGCCTGCCGCCGCTGGACGTCGAAGAGGAGGATCGATGAGGCACGCCCGCGCGCTCGTCGCGCTCCTCGCCGTCGGCGCGACCCTGTCCGCGTGCGCGACGCCGCTGCCGGCACCCGACGCCGAGCCGCCGGCGGCCGTCGCGCCACCCGCGCTGACGCCGACCCAGTCCGCCGCGGTCCTGAGCGACCTCGGCTCCGTGCTGTCGACCGCGGACGCCTCGCTCGACGCCTCGCTGCTGGCGCCGCGCGTCGTCGGCCCCGCGCTGGCGATGCGCACCGCCGAGTACCTGCGCGACGAGGCGTCCGGGGGCGAGCGCACCCCGACGGCGCTGCCGACCACCGCGCAGGTCGAGGTCGTGCCCCAGACGACGACGTGGCCACGGGTGCAGCTGGTGATCACCGAGCAGCCCGACGACCTGCAGGCCCCGCGCGTGCTGGTGCTCCAGCAGGCGACGCCGCGCGACCGGTGGGCGTTGTGGGGCTGGGCGCGGATGTTCCCGAACGCCTCGACGCCGCGCACCGCGGAGGCCGACAAGGGCAGCCCCGTGCTGGCGCCCGACGACGCCGACCTGGTGATGGCACCGGACCAGGTGCTCGCCGCGTACGCCGACGTGCTCGCCAACGGTGACGCCTCGACATCGGCCGCGTCGTTCGCCGCCGACTCGTTCCGCGACTCGATCGCGCAGAACCGCCAGACGCTGACGACGAACGTCCAGGAGATCGGCTCGGTCGCCGAGACCTACACCCCGGACGGCCCGCCGCTGACGGTGATCGGCGACGCGGACGGCGGCGCGCTCGTCGTCGGCAGCATGTCCACCGTGTCCACGGTGACGATCACGCTCGCGGGCGCGAAGCTCAGCCTCTCGCCGTACGAGTCGGCCGCCGCGGGCGCCGCGGAGGCGGGGAGCTCGCTGGCGCGCACCTACACGGACGTGCTCGTCTTCCATGTGCCGCCGGCCGGGTCCGGCCAGCAGGTGCAGCTGATCGCGGCCGAGGCGGTGCTCACCGCCGTCGGGGCACAATGACCCCCGGCTTGCCCCCGACCTCCTGGAGCTCGTGATGTCGCAGCCCTCGCAGTCCCGCCCGCGCCTCGACGTGCGTGGTGCCGTGGACCTCTCGGCGCTCAACCGGCCCGCCACCCCGCCGCCCGGCACACCCGGCGGCCTGCCGAAGCCGGGGCCCTACGTGATCGACGTCGACGAGGCGTCGTTCACCGACGTGGTGCGCCGCTCGACGCAGTACCCCGTGGTCGTCGTCCTCTGGGCGACGTGGAGCGAGGTGAGCACCGGCGTCGTCGCCCAGCTGGCCGCGATGTCCGACGAGGACGCGGGCAGGTGGCTGCTGGCGCGGGTGGACGCCGAGGCCAACCCTCAGGTCGCCCAGGCGTTCGGCGCGCAGTCGGTGCCGGCTGTGGTGGCGTTGCTCGCGGGCCAGCCGGTACCGCTGTTCCAGGGTGCGCCGGCACAGGCACAGGTGCGCCAGGTGCTGGACCAGGTGCTCGCCGCAGCGCAGGCGAACGGGCTCACCGCGCTCGTCCCCGCAGCGGAGGCGCCCGACGAGCCCGATGAGCCCGACGAGCCGCCGATGCCCCCGCTGCACCAGGCTGCGTACGACGCGCTGGTGCAGGGCGACACCGCTGCCGCGCGCGCCTCCTACGAGCAGGCACTCAAGGAGAACCCCCGGGACGCGATGGCCAGAGCCGGGCTGGCGCAGGTGGGACTGCTCGAGCGGACGACCTCGCTCGACGTCGCCGCAGTGCGCGCAGCGGCGTCAGCGGACCCCGCGGACGTCGACGCGCAGCTGGCCGTGGCGGACGTCGACCTACTGGACGGGCACGTCGAGGACGCGTTCGACCGGCTGGTCGACCTGGTGCGCGCCACCCGTGGGGACGACCGTGAGCGGGTCCGCCTACGCCTGGTCGACCTGTTCGAGGTGGTCGGCGGGGACGACCCGAGGGTCGTCGCGGCTCGTCGTGCGCTGGCGAACGCGCTCTACTGACCTGCGCGGACGCGTGCCGGCAGGTGCCAGCAGG
>CAZFTZ010000045.1:0-12638 GCA_964521875.1 uncultured Cellulomonas sp.
GCACGAACGTCGCCCGGGCCAGGTTGTGGGGACGATGCTGGCGGCGCGCGCGGGCGATCGCGCCCGCGACGTCGTGCGGCCGGACCACCACCAGCCGGCTGTCGACGCGGACCTCGACCGGCTCCGCGGGCACCCGCTCACGGGCGCGCACCGCGCGGGCCAGCACCTGCGCCCACAGCGCGCGCCCCTTGATCTCCGCGAGCTCGTCGGGCTCGGTGCCGTGCGCCGGGACGCCGGGGTACAGCTCGCCGATCGTCGTGGTGACCACACCGTTCTCGCCGAGCGAGGGCAGCACCTGGTCGATGTAGTGCAGGAAGGTCCGGCTGGGCCCGACGAGCAGGACGCCCGATCGGTCCAGCACGCGCCGGTGCGCGTACAGCAGGTAGGCCGCGCGGTGCAGCGCGACCGCCGTCTTGCCGGTCCCCGGACCGCCCTGGACGACGAGCGCCCCGGACAGCTCGGACCGGATCACCGCGTCCTGCTCGGCCTGGATGGTGGCGACGATGTCGCCCATCCGGCCGGTGCGCCGCGCCGCCAGCGACGCGAGCAGGGCGCCCTCGCCGGACAGGTGCTCGAGCAGCGCGCCGTCGTCGTCGGCCCGCTGGAGGTCGAGCAGCTCGTCCTCGATCCCGGTGACCGAGCGGCGGGACGTCACGAGGTGCCGGCGACGCACCACTCCGTCCGGGTGCGCGGCGGTCGCACGGTAGAACGGCTGCGCAGCCGGCGCGCGCCAGTCGGTGAGCAGCGGCGTCTGCTGCTCGTCGGTCAGCCCGATCCGCCCGACGTAGCGACGCTCGCCGTCCGCCAGGTCGAGCCGGCCGAAGGCCAGCCGCTCCTCCACCGCCTCGAGCTGGGCGAGCCGGTCCTCGTAGAGCGTGGCGAAGGCGTCACGTTCGCTGCGGTTCTGGGGCGACCCCGACGGCCCGGCGCGGCGGACGTCGGCCAGCCGACGGCGCGTCTGGTCGCGCAGCGTGTCGAGGCGGGCGTAGAGCTCGTCGACCACCTTCTGCTCGTCGGCGAGCTCCTCCTGCCGTCCTGCCACCTGGTGCGCCCCCGTCCCGGTCCGAGAGCCGTGCACGCCGACCGCGCGCAACGGGCCGTCCATTATCCGCCCGTCGGCGCACGCCGGTGCACCGGACGTTCGCGGGAAGAGCGGGCGGCGCGTCGTGGTTGGGTGGAGGAGACGACGACGAAGGGCTGTGGGACATGCTGGATCCTGCGGAGATCTACGAGGTGGACGACGACGTGGCGGCCGAGCTCGACGAGCAGCTCGCGGCCGCCGGCACCGGCCCGGTGCTGGTGCACGCGGTGCGTGGCTTCGTCGACGCCGGTCATGCCGGCGACATCGCGGCGGAGCACCTGGTGGACGAGCTGCCGGCGCGCCGGCTGGCGACGTTCGACGTCGACCAGCTGCTGGACTACCGGTCCCGGCGCCCGATGATGACGTTCGACGCGTCGACCTGGCGGGAGTACGAGGAGCCGCGGCTGGTCGTCGACGTGGTGGACGACGCGCAGGGCACGCCGTTCCTGCTGCTGCACGGCACCGAGCCGGACGTGCAGTGGGAGCGGTACGTGGCCGCGGTGCGCACGCTCGTCGAGCGGTTCTCGGTGCCGCTGACCGTGGGCATCCACGGCGTGCCGATGGGGGTGCCGCACACCCGGCCGATCACGCTGACGGCGCACGCGACCCGCCCGGACCTGGTCTCGGACCTCCCGTCGTGGTTCGGCACGGTGCGCGTGCCGGCGTCGGCGCAGACCCTGCTCGAGCTGCGGCTGGGGGAGTCGGGGCACGACGCGATGGGGTTCGTCGTGCACGTGCCGCACTACCTGGCGCAGTCGACGTACCCGCAGGCCGCGATCGCCGCGCTGCACCGGCTGGAGCGTGCGACCGGCCTCGAGCTCAAGGTCGGCGAGCTGGAGGGCGCGGCGCAGGAGGCGGCCCGGCAGATCGAGGAGCAGGTTGCCGGCTCGCAGGAGGTCGCCTCCCTGGTGCATGCCCTGGAGGAGCAGTACGACGCCTTCACGCGGGGCATCGGCCGCACCGGGCTCCTGGCGGCGACCGACCTTCCGACGGCCGACGAGCTCGGCGCGGAGTTCGAGCGAGTCCTCGCGGAGCAGTCGCCCGACGAGGACTGACGTGCCCGTCGAATGGCCGGACGGCGTTTATCGGATCGTTGCCGTCCTTTATCGGATCGTTGTCTGCCAGGACCTTTGCGCCTTCCGAAACGATGGCGGCGGCACCAGGCCTCATGCGAGGATGCCTGCGTTGCAGTGACGTGCGGACGCTCGACCGGCAGGCTTGCCCCACCGGCGCAGGACGTGAGGCATTGCGGCAGCGGAGCAGGCACGGTGCTTGCGCCGTCACCGGGCAGAAGGAAGCAGGACATGGCACAGGGTGCTGTCAAGTGGTTCAACGCCGAGAAGGGGTACGGGTTCATCGCCCAGGACGGCGGCGGCGCCGACGTCTTCGTGCACTACTCGGCCATCGAATCGCAGGGCTACCGGACGCTGGACGAGGGCCAGCGTGTCGAGTTCGAGATCACGCAGGGCGCCAAGGGCCCGCAGGCCGAGCACGTCAAGCCGCTCTGATCGACGACGGCGGCCACGCCAGCCGTCGTGAACGACTCCGAAGGGCCGTTCCCGTTCTCGCGGGAGCGGCCCTTCGTCGTGCCTCGTCGCCCTGACCCCGGTGCCGCCCAGCGGCAGGCCAGGAGCGGGCCGGGCTCAGGGCGGGTCGCGTCGCACCGCCGCGCGCCCGACGAGTGCCGCGACCTCGTCGTCGGCCAGGAGGCGCGCAGGGACCGGGAGCGTGCGCAGCGTGCGCGCGAGCGCCGCTGACGCGAGCAGGTCGGGGTCGGCGGTTCCGGCGACGACGAGGTTGCCGTAGCGCCGGCCGCGCAGCACGCCCGGCTCGGCGATCACCGCGGTGTGCGCGAAGACGGTCGCGACGGTCGCCGCCTCGCCCCGGGCGAGCGGGAGCGGCGGGCGGTCGGCGCAGTTGGCGAGGTAGACGCCGTCCGGTCGTAGCACGCGTGCGACCTCGAGGGTGAACTCCCGCGTCGTCAGGTGTGCCGGCGTGCCGTCGCCCGCGAAGGCGTCGCGCACGACGACGTCCGCGCTCGCGTCCGGCAGCCCGGCCAGGACCTCGCGGGCGTCGCCGACGCGCAGCCGCAGCGCCGGCGAGCGCGGCAGGTCGAACCAGCGCCGGACGAGCTCGGCGAGGACGGGGTCGACGTCGACGGCGAGCTGCCGCGACCCCGGGCGTGCGGCGTCCAGCGCGCGAGGCAACGCGCAGCCCGCGGCACCCAGATGGACGGCGGCGAGCGGACCGTCCGGCAGGCGCCCGACGACGGCCGCCATCTGCTGCATGTACTCGAACTCGAGCCGGGTGGGGTCGACGAGGTCGAGGTGGGAGCTGGGCACGCCGTTGACGTAGAGCGTCACGCCGTCGGGGTCGTCGCGCTCGCGGCGCAGCTCGGCGGTGCCGGTGGCGATCGGCACCGGCCCCTCGGGCCACGGGGATGTCGGTGGGCGGTGCGACGCTGGGCGGGACATCGGCGAACAGGGTAGGACGTCGAGCCACGGCGGAGGGCTTGACGAATGTCGAACAGATGTTCGATGATGGGGCCGGAGGTGAGGGAGATGACGGTCGCGCAGTCGTTGGCGCGGGCCGACGCGGAGCTGCTGTCGGCGCAGTTCTCGGCGGAGGCCTGGGAGCGGTTCACGCACGCCCATCTCGCCGCGGTGCGAGCGGCGGCGGCCGTCGTGGCGGCGCGCGGCCGGCCGGCCGGGCGGGGTGCGCCGCGCACGGTGTGGGAGATGCTCGGCGTCGTCGCCCCGGAGCTGGTGCGGTGGGCGGCGCTGTTCGCGGACGGCGCGCGGCTGCGCTCCGCGCTGGAGGCCGGCCGGTTCGAGGCGGTGTCCACGGCGCGAGCGGAGCGGGCGCTGTGCGACGCGGAGGACTTCGTGGACGTCGCGCGCACCGCGGCGACGGCCGGGGACTGGCCCGGCGAGGCCGTGAGCCCGGGCCTGGGCCCACGCATGCTCGCGGTGAGGGCGTCGTGACGGCGGTGGCGCGGTGAGCAGAGGGCCGCGCTCGCAGGAGGCGCGCCGGGACTGGGGCAGCGACGAGGAAGGCTGTTCCATCCTCCACGTCGACATGGATGCGTTCTTCGCGTCGGTCGAGCTGGCGCGCCGGCCGCAGCTGCGTGGCCTGCCGGTGATCGTCGGCGGTGCGCAGCGAGGCGTCGTGCTCGCGGCGACGTACGAGGCGCGCGCGTTCGGCGTCCACTCGGCGATGCCGATGACGCAGGCGCTGCGGCTGTGCCCGCAGGCCGTCGTGGTGCCGCCGGACCACCGGCAGTACCACGAGGTGTCCGAGGGGGTGATGGGCATCCTCCGGGACGTCACGGCGCTCGTCGAGCAGGTGAGCGTCGACGAGGCGTTCCTCGACGTCGCCGGTGCGCGGCGGCGGGCCGGCGCTCCGACGGTGATCGCCGAGCAGGTCAGGCGCCAGGTGCGCGAGCGGTACGCCATCACGTGCTCCGTCGGCATCGCGTCGACGAAGTTCGTCGCCAAGCTGGCCTCCGGGCACGCCAAGCCGGACGGCGTGCTGCTGATCCCGCGGGCTGCGACCGTCGACTTCCTGCGGGTGCTGCCGGTGGGCGCGCTGTGGGGTGTCGGCGACCGGACCGAGTCGGCGCTCGCGCGGTGGGGCATCACCACGGTGGCGCAGCTCGCCGACAGCGACGTGGCGACGGTCCAGCGCGCCGTCGGCAAGGTCGCCGGCGCGCACCTGTTCGACCTCGCGTGGGGCCGCGACCCGCGACCGGTGCACCCGGGCCGGGAGGAGAAGTCGATCGGCGCGGAGGAGACGTTCGGGCAGGACGTCGCCGACCCGGCGGTGGTTCAGGCCAAGGCACTCGAGCTGGCGGACCGGTGCGCGGCTCGGTTGCGCACCCACGGGCTGGTGGCGCGCACGGTCGCCGTCAAGGTGCGGGCGAGTGACTTCCGCACGCTGACGCGTGCGCGCACGCTCGTGACACCGACCGACGTCGGACGGGAGATCTACCTGGCCGCGCGCGAGCTGCTGGCGGCCGTCGACCTCGGCGGGCTGCCGGTGCGGCTCGTCGGGGTGCGGGCCGAGGGGCTGTCGCCCGCGTCGGAGACGGTGCGCCAGCCGACGCTCGAGGAGGCGGCGGGCGACGACACGCCGGACCGGCGCGAGGCGGAGCGCGCGATGGACGAGGTGCGACGCAAGTTCGGGACCGGTGCGATCCGCCCGGGATCGACATCGGCGACGACAGGCCTTCGGTCGACTACCACCTTCGTTCCAGCCGACCTATCCTGATGACCTCAGAGGGTTCCGGGCGGGACGGAGGTCGCGATGCCTCTCTCCGAGTACGAGCAGCGCGTGCTCGAGCAGATGGAACGCCAGCTCGCGTCCGACGACCCGAGGCTGGCGAACACCTTGACGCAGCGCGGGCGCAGGCACGTGCTGCGGTACGTGCTGGCCGGCATCGGTGCTGCCGCGGGACTGCTCCTGCTCGTGCTCGGTGCGGCGACCGACCGGCCGGCGCTCGGCGTCATCGGCTTCGTGCTGATGTTCGCCGCGGTCGCCTACGTGTTCGCCGCCCCGCGGGGTCACAAGGCGACGGCGGAGGGTGCCGAGCCGGCCGTGACGCCGCAGGCGAAGGCGCCCCGGCCCGCAGGCCGCCGCAGCTTCATGACCCGGTTGGAAGAGCGGTGGGAACGCCGTCGCGGCGAGTCCGGTCGTTGACCTTCTGATCCACCTCGTGGCGCACCGTCGCCAGCCAGTGGTGCAGCTCGGCTGACGTCGTCGGCGTCGGCCGTGGCGCGTAGCGTTCCTGCTCCACCGCCGAGGCCAGCCGCGTCAACGCGTCGAGCGCGTTGCCGTCCAGACCGCTGCCCGTCTGCTCGGCGAGGCGCGCCTGCACGGTGCGGACCGCGGCGCGCGGGGTCGTCGAGTCGGGCCAGGCGATCGAGGCGTGCCGTGCCAGGGCGCGGCGAAGCTGGTGCCACGCGTGCTCGCACGTCAGCTCCAGCGGGCGCCGCCGTCGCCGCAGCAGCAGGTAGACGGCGCCCGCGACCAGCAGCACCACCGCGCCGGCCGTCGCGGGCAACCACGGCCCGTGCCCGCCGATCGCCTGGCCGATGCCACCCGTGACCGGCGTCCCGCTGGTGCCACCCGGGTTGTCGGGGACCTGGCCCGGCTGGAGAGCGTCGTCCGGGATCGTCGACGAGCCGCCCTGGTTCGCCAGCGGGTCGCTCCAGATCGGCGGCAGCCCGGTCTGCTGCGCGGGGGTCGGCTCGAACCGCACCCAGCCGTACCCCTGGAAGTACAGCTCCGGCCAGGCGTGGGCCTGGCGCCCGGACACGACGTACGTGAAGTGGTCGCCGTCCTGCACCGCGTCACCGGGCAGGAACCCGACCGCCACCCGCGTCGGGATGCCGAGCGTGCGCGCCATGACCGCCATCGCGGTCGCGAACTGGACGCAGTAGCCCCGGCGGTCCTGCAGGAAGTCCCACACCGCGTCGTTCGTCGTGGCCGGTGGCACCCGGGTGTCGTACGTGAAGTTCGCCGTCGAGCGCAGGTACGACTGCAGGGCCATCGCCTCGGCGTACGGCGTCTTCGCGTCTCCGATGACCTGGATCGTCGCCGCGCGGATGTCCTGCATGTGCTCGGAGTCCGGCAGCTGCAGGTAGTCGTTCGAGCCGGGCGGGGTGCCGACGCGTGCGTCGGCGAGGTCGTCGGACGTGAGGACCGGCACGTACACCTGCATCGAGTACGTCTGGCCGGAGCTCGTCGGGCGCCCGCCGGTGACCTCGTCCTTGGTCGCGTCGTACGACCAGGCGCCGTCGATGGCGAGCGTGCGCGCCGACGTGCTGATCGGCAGCTCCGACTGCTCGAGGTTCTGCACCGTCACCTCGACGTCGACGACCCGCGGGTTCGTCGGCTGGATGGTCACCGGGGTGCCGGGCCCGCCGCCGAGCACCTGGTCGGCGGTGAACGGCGCGGCGACGCCGGTGTCGCTGCGGTGCCACTCCCGGCCGTCGAACGAGTCGACGGTGAACGCGCGCAGCGGTCCGACGACGGAAGCGGTCGCGCTGACGACGCCGGTGGCCGACGGGGAGGGCGTCGGCGTCGGGTCGGTCGGCGCGGGCTCCGGCACGGCGGGCGTGGTCACGGTGTAGGTCAGCACCGACTGGCCCGAGCGGCTGCCCAGGCTGTCGCGCAGGTCGAGGTCGTCGGACAGCTGGAGCGGGCCGGCCGGGCCGTTGCCGAGGCTCGGCAGCGCGACGGCGGCCCATGCCGGCAGGGCGGTGAGCGCCGGCGCCGCGACGATGGCCAGGACGAGCGTGCCGACCGCGCCGGTGACGACGGCGCTGCCCTGACGCAGCCGCACCGCGTCGGACACCGCCGGCGCCGAGCCGACCGCGAGCAGCAGCAGGTAGCACAGCCCGGTCCAGAACAGCGCCCAGCCGTTCGTCGGGAAGGCGAGGAACACGGCGGGCAGCCAGAACGCCACGAGCGGCAGCGCCGCCAGCGCCGGCACGTCGGCACCGAGGGCGAGCGCGTCCACCAGGAGGAACACCCCGACGGCCGCGGTGACGACGATGAGCTCGGCCGAGCGCTGGGCCGGCATCGGCACCATCGAGTCCTGGATCAGCCGGAAGCCCTCGCGCCCCAGCGCCCAGGCACGCCCGACGGCACCGGTGTCCAGCGCCGGCGCGCCCGGCCGCGACCCGCCATAGAGCACGACGATGCCGAGGAACCCACCGAGCAGACCGGCCGCGCTGGGCAGCCACGCCGACCGCGACACCGCCCGCACCGCCGCGGTGAGCGCGGCGAGCAGCAGCACTGCGACGATCGACGACGACAGCCACGAGCCCGGCTCGATCAGCCCGGACAGCGCGAGCAGGCTGCCGCACGTCGCCCCGGCTGCCAGCACCGTGCCGACCAGCGACCGCGAGCCCCGGCCGATCGGCGCCGTGCGCTCCGCGGCGCTCACCGGGCACCGCCGAGCAGTCGCATCCAGCCGTCGGCGATCGGCTCGCCGGTGGCGACGCGTGCGGCGTGCCAGCCGGCACGGCGCAGCGCGCGCAGCGTGTTCTCGGTCGCGGCCGCCTCGCCCGGCTGGCGCGAGTCGCCGCGCACCACGGCCCAGCCCTGGGCGGAGTCGCTGATGCGCGCCAGTTCGGTGCGCGCAGCCGGCGTCAGCGGACCGAGCACCGCCAGCACGATGTCGTCGCCGCGCCCGGAGGTCTGGATCATCCGCACCGCGGCGGCCAGCCGTTCCTCCGCCTCGGCCTCGGTCCGCGGCCCGACGAGGTCGATGAGCGGGTCGAGCAGCGCGGCGCGCGCCGTCGGGCCGGACTTGGCGTGCAGGAACGCCGGGATGTCGCCGTCGGTCTCGCCCATGCCGGCACCGAGCAGGCGTACCGGGTGACCGGCCTCGAGCATCGCCACCGCAATCGACGCAGCCAGCGAGATGGACCACTCGACGGCCGCGGGGCGGGCCGGCTGGTCCAGCAGCACTGTCACGGGGCGCATGCCGGCGCGCTCGTCGGACCGCACCAGGAGCGTGCCGCGCCGGGCGGAGGACCGCCAGTGGACGCGGCGCAGGTCGTCGCCCTCGCGGTAGTCGCGCAGCGACGCGTCGTCGGTCGAGGGCGAGCGGGCGCCGAGAGCGACGCGGTCCGGCTCGCCGACGAGCGCCTCGCTCGGTGCCTCCAGCGCGACGATCGCGGGCCACACCGCGACCTCGGCGACGCCGCCGACGTTGGCCGGGGCCTTGACGACACCGAACAGGTCGCCCCGGGTGACGACCAGCGGCCCGAGCGTCCAGCGCCCGCGTCGCGCGGCCCGCACCGTGTACCGGACGTCGACCGACGCGGCGGTGCGCTCCACCCGGGCACGCAGCGCACGGCCGCCGGACAGCTCGCTCGAGGCCTGCTCGGCGAACCGCAGGCCGGCCAGCCGGGCCCGCGCGGCGGCGTCTCCGGCGGCGACGTGGATCGCCACCTGCGCGGTCTCGCCGACGTGCAGCGGGTTCGGTGTCACCGTGCGGCGCACGTCGATCCGGTGCTTGCTGCGGCCGGGGGAGCGCCACGCGACGAACGCCCCGGCGCCGACGACGAGGACGACCGCCGCCAGGCCGATCCGCACCAGGTCGAGCGAGCCGAGCAGGCCGCCGAGCACGACGAGCACGGCGCCGCACCCGGCGAGCGCCCAGCCGCGGACGGTCGGCCGCGGCAGCATCAGCCGGTCGCCCGGCGCGCGCGGGCCGTGACGGGCTCGGGCAGCGGCACGCGTGTCACGGCGTCCGCGACGATGTCGTTCGTCGTCCGCCCGGACAGCCGCGACTCGGTGCTGGGCAGCAGCCGGTGCGCCAGCACGGGCACCGCGAGCTCCTGCACGTCGTCCGGCAGCACGTGGTCGCGGCCCGCCATCGCGGCGGCCGACTTCGCGGCGCGCAGCAGCTGGATCGCGGCACGGGGGGAGGCGCCCAGGCGCAGCCCGGGGTCCTCGCGCGTGGCGCCGACGAGCGCGACGACGTACCGCTTGACCGACGGCGACGCGTAGAGCCGGCGTACCACGTCCGCCATCCGCGCGACGTGCTGGGCGTCGGTGACGGGCTCCAGGTCGATCAGCGGGTCCGACGTCTCCTGCCGATCGAGCATCTCCAGCTCCGACTCGGGGCTGGGGTAGCCGACGGTGAGCCGCGCCATGAACCGGTCGCGCTGCGCCTCGGGGAGCGGGTAGGTGCCCTCCATCTCGACCGGGTTCTGCGTCGCGACGACGAGGAACGGCCGAGGCAGCGGGTAGGAGCGCCCGTCGACGGTCGCCTGCGCCTCTTGCATGCACTCGAGGAGCGCGGACTGCGTCTTGGGGGAGGCGCGGTTGATCTCGTCCCCGATGACGACGTGTGCGAACACCGGCCCGGCCCGGAACTCGAACTCGTGCGTCTGGGTGCGGAAGATGTTGACGCCGGTCAGGTCGCTGGGCAGCAGGTCCGGGGTGAACTGGATCCGGCCCACCTGGCAGTCGATGGTCTTGGCGATCGCCTTGGCCAGCGTCGTCTTGCCGACGCCGGGGACGTCCTCGAGGAGCAGGTGCCCCTCGGCGAGCATCACCGCCAGGCTGACCCGCACCAGGTCCGGACGGCCGGTCATCACCGACTCGACCCCCTGGCGCATGCGACCCGTGACGTCGACGACGTCGCCGAGCTCTGCCTCCGTCGGGACGGCAGCGAGCATGTGCACCTCCTCGGGCTTTCCCTCCGCAGCGTACGTGCTCGTGGCTCGTCGCGGGGGTGGAAGTGGGGGGCTCGTCGGGCCCCTCCACTTCCCTCCACCAGAGCCGCCCCGACCGGTCCCGGAGGCCTGGCGTGAGCGCTCGTCCGCGGCCTCCCGTGCCGCGGTGCCGGCCGACGAGGGCTCGATGACCCGCCTCCGGGCCCGCGGCACGACGACGCCCTCCACTCCGCTCCACCGCGGCTGACCTGCGCAGACGAGTGTCCAAAGGGTGAAACGGGGCGCCGTTCCAGCGGATTGTGGAGGGAAGTGGAGTAGTGTGGAGTGCACTGGAGGCCGGAGGAGGAACGAGGGGAGGCGGGATGGACCAGGAGGCCGCAGGCGTCCTCGGTTCGGTCGCGCCCTTCCTCGGCACGCACACCCCCCGGCTGGACGAGAAGGGCCGGCTGATCCTCCCGGCCAAGTTCCGTGCCGCCTTCGCCCCCGGGCTGGTGATGACGCGGGGCCAGGAGCGCTGCCTCTACCTGCTCCCGCTCGACGAGTTCCGCCGGATGCACGAGCGGTTGTCGACCGCGCCCATCACCAACAAGCAGGCGCGCGACTACCTCCGCGTGTTCCTCTCCGGCGCGAACGACGAGCAGCCGGACCGGCAGGGCCGCATCTCGATCCCGCCGATGCTGCGCACGTACGCCGGCCTGGACCGCGAGGTCGCCGTGATCGGGGCCGGCACCCGGGTCGAGATCTGGGACCTCGCGGCGTGGGAGACCTACCTGGAGCAGACCGAGCCCGGCTACGCCGACACCGCGGAGGAGGTCTTCCCGAACGGGCCGTTCTGACGCCGTTCCCGTCCGCATCCGTACCCCCAGCGCAACCCCACTCCGACCGCCCGACGAGACCTCCCCCCGGAGCTGACGCACTTCCCCGGCGCCAGACCGGAGGGGGATCTGGTCGGACGGAGGAGGGTCCGTCCGACCACTCGCTCGTCGCACTCGTCACCGGAAGGAGCACCGACGTGGCGGAGCTCACGCCCGACGCGGCCTCGCGTCACGTGCCGGTGCTGCTGCAGCGCTGCCTCGACCTGCTGGGTCCGGCGCTGTCGGAGCCGGGCGCGGTGATGGTCGACTCGACGCTCGGCATGGGCGGGCACACCGAGGGCGTCCTCGCCACCTTCCCGCACGTGCGGGTGGTGGGGCTGGACCGGGACCCGCAGGCGCTCGAGCTGGCGGGCCGCCGGCTGGCGGGGTTCGGCGAGCGGTTCGTCGCGGTGCACGCGGTGTACGACGAGATCCGGTCGGTGCTGGCGCGGCTCGGGATCCCCGCCGTGCAGGGCGTGCTGATGGACCTCGGCGTCTCCTCGTTGCAGCTCGACGAGCCGGAGCGCGGCTTCTCCTACGCGCAGGACGCGCCGCTGGACATGCGGATGGACCCCACGTCCGGCCGCACCGCGGCCGAGGTGGTCAACACGTACGACGAGCGCGACCTGGCGCAGGTGCTGCGCGCGTACGGCGAGGAGCGGTTCGCGCCGCGCATCGCCCGTGCGATCGTCCGGGCCCGCGCGAAGGCGCCGCTGCAGCGCACCGGCGAGCTGGTGGAGCTGGTGCGGGAGGCGATCCCGGCCGCCGCGCGCGCCACCGGCGGCCATCCCGCCAAGCGCACCTTTCAGGCGCTGCGCATCGAGGTGAACGGCGAGCTCGACGCCCTGGCGCGGGCGCTGCCCGAGTCGGTGGAGGCACTGGCCGTCGGTGGGCGGATCGTCGTCGAGGCCTACCAGTCGCTGGAGGACCGCCTGGTCAAGCGGACGTTCGCCGCCGGCGCGACGTCCAGCGCGCCGCCGGACCTGCCGGTCGAGGCACCCGAGCACGCGCCGTACCTCCGGCTGCTCACCCGCGGCGCCGAGCAGGCGGACGCCGACGAGGTGGCGCGCAACCCCCGTGCCCAGTCCGTCCGGCTCCGGGCGGCGCAGCGGGTCCGGCTCACCCCGGCCCACGTCCTGAGGAGCGCGGCATGAGTGCTGCCACCGCCCGGGCCACCGAGCCTCGGCCCGTCCCACGCCCCCGGCCGGCGGCACCCGCGACCCCGCCGGCGCCGCGGCTGCGCGTGGTCGCCACGCCGGCGCAGGCGCGCACCCGGGTGCCGTTCGTGCTGGCGTGCATGGCCGTGCTCGCGGTGGCGCTGCTCACCGCGCTGCTGCTCAACACCTCGACTGCGGGCCAGGCGTTCGAGCGCTACACGCTCACCAACCAGCTCGCCCGGCTGGAGCAGGACCAGATGGACCTGCAGGCCCAGCTCGACGCGAAGTCCTCGCCCGCGAACCTTGCAGCCGCGGCGCGCGCGATCGGCATGGTGCCGGCCGCCGGCAC
>CAZFTZ010000046.1:0-3112 GCA_964521875.1 uncultured Cellulomonas sp.
GTAGCCGCCGACCTCGCTGATCGCCTCCGTGGCGCCCTCGAACAGGTCCGGCCGGTGGTCCACCGCCCAGCTCGCGCCGTGAACGCCGCCCGCCTCCTCGTCGGCGAACATCGCGACGACGACGTCCCGGGCAGGCTTGCGACCCTCGCGCACCATCTGGCGGACCACCGCCAGCACCATCGCGTCCATGTCCTTCATGTCGACGGCGCCGCGGCCCCACAGCACGCCGTCGATCTCCTCGCCCGCGAACGGCGGCACCGCCCAGTCCTCGGCACGCGCCGGGACGACGTCGGTGTGACCGTGCACGACGAGCGCCGGGCGGGACGGGTCCGCGCCCTCCAGCCGCACGACGACGTTGGCCCGTCCGGGCGTCGTCTCGAACAGCTCCGGCTCGAGGCCGACGTCCGACAGCAGCCCGGCGACGTACTCCGCTGCCCGCCGCTCCCCCGGGCCCGAGCCGTCGCCGTAGTTCGACGTGTCGAACCGGATCAGCTCCTGGCAGATGCGGGCGACCTCGGCCGCGGCCGGGCGACGGGCGGGTGCGGCGGCGGTCTCGGCTGACCGGGCCTTCACCGTCCCGACCCACACCCCTGCGCAGCGTCGGCACAGGTGGTCGCCGGGGCGGCCACCTGTGCGGACACCGCGGGTCAGCGAGGGGAGGAGGCGAGGCCGCGGCGGGCGAGCAGCGGCGCGATGTCCGGGGCACGGCCGCGCAGCTCCTGGAACGCCTCCATGGCGTCGAGCGAGCCGCCGCGCGAGAGCACCGTGGCGCGGAACTCGTCGCCGTTCTCGCGACTCAGGCCACCGTGCTCCTCGTACCAGGTGACGGTGTCGGCGTCGAGCACCTCGGACCAGATGTACGAGTAGTAGCCGGCCGAGTAGCCGCCGGAGAACACGTGGTTGAAGTACGACGAGCGGTAGCGCGGCGGCACCGGCGCGTACGCGACCCCGGCCGCCTCCAGCGCGGCCCGCTCGAACGCCTCGACGTCCTCCGGGTTCGTGGGCACCTCGTCCGGCGTCAGCCGGTGCCACGCCTGGTCGAGCAGCGCGGCGCCGAGGTACTCGGTGGTGGCAAAGCCCTCGCCGTCCTGGCGGGCGGCCAGCATCGTCGCGACCCACTCGGCCGGCATCGGCTCGCCGGTGACGTGGTGCACGGCGAAGCCGCGCAGGATCTCCGGCTCCCAGGCCCACATCTCGTTGACCTGGCTCGGGTACTCGACGGCGTCGCGTGGTACGGCGGTGCCGGACTGCGACGGGTAGCGCACGTCGGAGAAGATCGCGTGCAGCGCGTGCCCGAACTCGTGGAACAGCGTCGTCACCTCGTCCCAGGTGAGCAGCGTCGGCTCACCCTCCGGCGGCTTCGGGATGTTGAGGTTGTTGACGACGACGCACGCCTCCCCGAGCAGCGCGGACTGGTCGACGAGGTTGTTCATCCACGCGCCACCGCGCTTGGAGTCGCGGGTCCACGGGTCGTGCAGGAACAGCGCGCGGCCGGTGCCGTCGGCGTCGAACACCTCGTAGACGCGCACGTCCGGGTGGTAGCCCCGCAGGTCGTGGCGGTGCGCGAACGTCAGGCCGAACAGCTGGTTCGCCGCCCGGAACACGCCTTCGGTCACCACGCGGTCCAGCTCGAGGTAGGGGCGCATCGCGGACTCGTCGAGCGAGCGGAGCTCGCGGCGCACCCGCTGGGCGTAGTACGCCCAGTCCCAGGGCTGCAGCTGTGCGCCGGGCTCGTCGTGCTCCAGCGCCCGCTGCAGCGCCGCGGCCTCCGCCTTCGCATTGGCGACGGCGGGCCCGACGAGCCCACCGAGCAGGTCCGCCACCGCGTCGGCGCCGCGGATCGTCAGGTCGGAGGCGACGTAGTCGGCGTGGTGGGCGTAGCCGAGCAGACCCGCGCGCTCGGCGCGCAGCCGGGCGATCTCCAGCAGGATCGGGCGGGTGTCGTGCTCGCCGCCCAGGCCGCGGGTCACCGACGCCTCGAAGACGCGGCGGCGCAGGCCGCGGTGGCGCAGCTGCGCCAGCACCGGCTGGCCGGTGGGCAGCTCGAGGTCGACCAGCCAGGCGTCGGGGTTCCCGTGGCGCTCCGCCGCCGCGGCGGCGGCCGCTTTCGCGTCGTCGGCCAGGCCGTCCAGCTCGTCCTCGTCGGTGACCAGCACGGCGGCGGCGTTGGTCGCGGCGAGCAGGGTGCGGCCGAACTTCGCCTCCAGCGTCGTGAGACGCTCGTTGATCGCGCGCAGCCGCGCCTGGGCCTCGTCGGGCAGCCCGGCGCCTGCCCGACGATGGGCGATGCGGCGCCGGTGGAGCAGCCAGGCCGTGTCCGGCTCGAGGTCGAGCGTCCCCTCGTCGGCCTTCCGCCCGAGCTCCTCGACGCGCGCGGCGAGCGCACCGTCCAGCCAGATGCCGTCGTGGTGCGCGGCCAGCAGTGGTGCGATCTCCTCCTCGATCTCCTCGATGCCGGGCGTCGCGTCCGAGCTCAGCTGGTTGTAGAAGACGTTCGCCACCCGGTCCAGCAGCCGGCCGGAGCGCTCGAAGGCGACGAGGGTGTTCTCGACCGTCGGCCGCTCGGGATCGCCCGCGATCGCGGCGACCTCGGCCCGCTGTTCCGCCATCCCGGCGAGGAACGCCGGCACGTAGTGCTCCTCGCGGATCGCCGCGTAGTCGGGCAGGCCGTACGGGAGGGTCGAGGCGGTGGCGAAGGGGTTGGACGGGTCGAGCGCGTCGGTCATGAATGCATCATCGTGGACGCCGAGGCGCGCCAGGCACGGTGCGACAGCCCGTGGGCACGTGCGACGGGCTCGCTGTACAGCTCGCCGGCGTGCGTCGTCAGACCCGCGGCGAGCGCCGGGTCGGCGGCGAGGGCGCCCTGCCAGCCGCGGTCGGCCAGCGCGGCGAGGTACGGCGCGGTGACGTTCGTCAGCGCCACCGTCGAGGTGACGGGGACCGCGCCCGGCATGTTCGCCACCGCGTAGAGCACGGACTCGTGGACCCGGTACGTGGGGTCGTCGTGCGTCGTCGGGTGGGTGTCCTCGAAGCAGCCGCCCTGGTCCACCGCGACGTCGACCAGCACCGAGCCCGGCCGCATCCGGGCCACGAGGTCGTTGGTCACCACGTG
>CAZFTZ010000047.1:0-2793 GCA_964521875.1 uncultured Cellulomonas sp.
GTGCCCTTGCCGGCACCGGGCGGACCGAACAGGACGAGACGTGAGCTCACCTCAAGAACCCTTCGTAGTGCCGCTGCTCGAGCTGGGACTGGATCTGCTTGACCGTCTCCAGGCCGACACCAACGATGATGAGGATCGACGACCCGCCAAAGGGGATGTTCGTCCCGACATTGAGCACGACGAAGGCGATCGTCGGGACGAGCGCGACGAACGCCAGGTACAGCGAGCCCGGCGCCGTGATGCGGGTGATCACGTAGTCCAGGTACTCCGCGGTCGGCCGGCCGGCCCGGATGCCCGGGATGAAGCCGCCGTACCGCTTCATGTTGTCCGCGACCTCGTCCGGGTTGAACGTGATCGCCGTGTAGAAGTAGCAGAAGAAGATGATGAGCAGCGCGTACAGCGTGATGTGCAGTGGCGAGCTCTGCTGCGACAGGTAGCGGCTGATCCACTGCACCCAGCCGGAGGCGGCGTTCCCGAACTGGGCGATCAGCCCCGGCACCGCGAGCAGCGACGAGGCGAAGATGATCGGGATGACGCCCGACATGTTGATCTTGATCGGGATGTAGGTGCTCGACCCGCCGTACATCCGCCGGCCGACCATCCGCTTGGCGTACTGCACCGGGATCCGCCGCTGGGACTGCTCGACGAACACGACGAGCCCGATGACCACCACGATGATGATCAGCACCGCGATGAACTTGCCGACGCCGCCGTCACCACCGGCGATCGACCACATGTTGGAGGGGAAGCGCGCGGCGATCGAGGTGAAGATCAGCAGCGACATGCCGTTGCCGACGCCGCGCTCGGTGATCAGCTCGCCGAGCCACATGATGAGGCCGGTGCCCGCGGTCATCGTGATGACCATCACCGTCAGGACGGTCCAGCTCGAGTCGGGGATGACGTCGACGGAGCAGCCCTGGAACAGGTTCCCGGACCGGGCGAGCGCGATGATCGTCGTCGACTGCAGCACCGCCAGCCCGATGGTGAGGTAGCGCGTGTACTGGGTCAGCTTGGCGGTGCCGGCCTGACCTTCCTTGTGCAGCTCCTCGAACTTGGGGATCACCACGCGCAACAGCTGGATGATGATGCTCGCCGTGATGTAGGGCATGATCCCGAGCGAGAACACGGACAGCTGCAGCAGCGCGCCGCCGCTGAAGAGGTTGACGATGCCCAGCAGGTCGTTCGCCTTGGTCTGCGCGACACACGTCTGCACGTTGGGGTACGAGACGCCCGGCGTCGGCAGGAACGAGCCCACCCGGAACACCACCATGATCGCGATGGTGAACAGCAGCTTGCGCCGCAGGTCGGGCGTCCGGAACGCCCGCACGAATGCGCCTAGCACCTGACCTCCTGGTACCGCCCGCAGGCGGGCTCCGCTCCGGCCGGGACGCCCTGGCCGGCCCGCCCGTGAGACCTCACGAGCACCCCGGGCACCCTAGCCGATGCCGGGAACGTCTGGGGGCCCCGGCAGCAAAGCCGCCGCGGCCCCCAGACGAACTTCAGTTCACTCAGTCCTGCGCGACGACGGTGCCGCCGGCGGCCTCGATCTTCTCCTTGGCGGACGCGGAGAACGCGTCGACCGCGACGGAGACCTTGACCGTCAGCTCGCCCGTGCCGAGCACCTTGACCGGCTGACCCTTGCGGACCGCGCCCTTGGCCACGAGGTCGGCCACCGTGACGTCGCCGCCGCCCGGGTACAGCGCCGAGATCTTGTCCAGGTTGACCACCTGGTACTCGACGCGGAACGGGTTCTTGAAGCCACGGAGCTTGGGCAGCCGCATGTGCATCGGCATCTGCCCACCCTCGAAGCGCTCCGGCACCTGGTAGCGGGCCTTGGTGCCCTTGGTGCCGCGGCCGGCGGTCTTTCCCTTGGAGCCCTCACCGCGGCCGACGCGGGTCTTGGCCGTCTTGGCCCCCGGCGCCGGACGCAGGTGGTGCACCCGCAGCGTGCCGCCGGCACCCGGCTTCGCCGCCTCCTCCGCCGCCTTCTGGGCGGCGGCGGTGGGCTGCTCCTTGGCGGGAGCCTTCGCCGTCGCCTTGGCCGGAGCCTTGGCAGCGGCCTTGGGCGCCGCGGACTCGGCGGCGTCGGCCTTGGCCGCGGCAGCCTTCGTCGTGCGCGCCGGCTTGGCGGCAGTCTCGGACTCGGCTGCGTCCGCCTTCCCGGCGACCTTGGCCGGAGCCTTCTCCGCCTGCTCGGCGACGGGCTTCTTCTCCGCGGCAGGCTTGGCGGCCTTCGCGGCGGCAGGCTTGGCGGCCTTCGCGGTGGCGGGCTTGGCCGCAGCCTTCCCGGCAGCCGGCTTCTTCTCCGCGGCCGGCTTCGCCGGCGTCTCCTCGGCCTTGTTCTCGTCGGCCATGCTCACTCGACCTCCTCGACCGCGACGAGGTGGCGCACCGTACGGACCATGCCGCGGATCTCAGGGCGGTCCTCCTTGACGACGACGTCGCCGATCCGCTTGAGGCCCAGGGTGCGCAACGTGTCGCGCTGGTTCTGCTTGCCGCCGATGGCGGACCTGGTCTGGGTCACCTTGAGGCGGGCCATCACGCACCCGCCTTCGCGGCCGCCGCGGCCGCCCGGCCCGCGGCCTGCGCCCGCAGCAGCGGGGCCGGCACGACGTGGTCCAGCGGCAGGCCGCGGCGAGCCGCGACCGCCTCCGGCTGCTCGAGGCTCTTCAGAGCCTCGACCGTGGCGTGCACGATGTTGATGGAGTTCGACGACCCCAGCGACTTCGTCAGCACGTCGTGGATGCCGGCGCACTCGAGGACGGCACGCACCGGGCCGCCGGCGATCACACC
>CAZFTZ010000048.1:0-4650 GCA_964521875.1 uncultured Cellulomonas sp.
CGGACAAGGCCGTCGCCGGCATCACCGCGAACGTCGAGCGGGCGCGCGCGCTCGCCGAGTCGTCGCCGTCCATCGTCACGCCGCTCAACCGCGTGATCGGCTACGAGGCCGCGGCGAAGGTCGCCAAGCACGCCGTCGAGCACGGGCTCACGGTGCGCCAGGCGGTGGTGGACCTCGGGTTCGTCGAGCGTGGCGAGGTCACCGAGGCGCAGCTCGACGCGGCACTCGACGTGCTGTCGATGACCCGCCCGCCGCAGGCCTGAGCCGGCGGCGAGCCGGCCCGTCACGCCTCGGGCGCCGCCACGGCGGGCGCCGCCGCCTCGTCGGGCGCGACGACCGCCGCCGCGCCGTCCGCCGGGAGGTGGGCGTGCAGCCGCACCCCGTGCATCGCCAGGGTGGCGAGCAGTCCGACGAGGAACACCGCCGCGGCCAGCAGCAGCGACTGCGACACCGCAGTGGCGAAGCCGTGGTGCACCGCGCCGAGCGCGAGCTCGCGCACCTGTGCCGCGACGTCCGCCGGGATGCCCTCCGGCAGCGGGAACGCATCGCTCGACCCGCCGGCGAAGTCTCCCGCCGAGACCTGTGAGAACCCGTCGACGAACTGCCGGCGGAACTGTTCGGGCAGCTGCGCGGCGGCGGTCTGCGCCTCGGCCGCGATGGTGTGGCTCAGGCGTGAGGTCAGCAGTGCGACCATCGCGGCCGAGCCGATGACGCTGCCCACCTGACGGTTCGTGTTGAAGGCGCCGGCGCCGGCACCCGCGGAACTGTGGTCCAGCCCCGACGTCGCCAGGTTGGCCAGCGGCGAGAACACCGTCCCCGTGCCGAGCCCGAAGAACGACATCGGCAGCAGCAGTCGCCACGGCGACGCGTCGGCGTCGATCCACGCGGCCGTCCACAGCACCGCGACCGTGAACATGAGGAACCCGAACGCCACCACCCACTTGGGCGGCACACGGTCCGACATCCGCCCGGCGACCGGGGCGAGGATGCCGGAGACCAGCGACCCCGGCAGCGAGACGAGCGCCGCGCGGACCGGCGACAGCCCGACGATCGCCTGCAGGAAGATCGTCAGCGGGAAGAAGATGCCGACCATCGCGAACCCGACCGACGCGCCCGCCGCGTTGGCCAGCAGGAAGTTCCGGTTGCGGAACAGCCGCATCGGCAGCAGCGCGTCCTCGCCACGACGCACCTGCAGCCACCCGAACCACAGCAGCACGACGACGCCGAGGACGATCACGCTCCAGATGCTGATCGGACCGGTGACGGTGCCCCAGTCGTAGTTCGACCCCTCCTGGATGCCGAAGACCAGCAGGAACATCCCGACGACGGACAGCACCATGCCGAGCACGTCGAACGTGCGCGAGTGCGTCTCGAGCCGAGGAAGCCAGCCGAGCGCGAAGCCGAGCGCGACGATCCCCACCGGGATGTTGACGAAGAAGATCCACTCCCAGCCGGCCGACTCGACGAGCAGCCCGCCGAGCAGCGGGCCGGCGATCGTGGCCACGCCGGCGACCGATCCCCACAGGCCGAGGGCCGCGCCCCGAGTCCGCGGCGGGAAGACGCGGGTGATCATCGCCATCGTCTGCGGCGTCATCATCGCGCCGCCGATGCCCTGCACCGCCCGCGCGGCGATCAGCCAGCCGATCGACGGGGAGAGCCCGCAGGCGGCCGACGAGAGCGTGAAGACGACCAGCCCGACGATGAACACCGGTCGCGGGCCGAAGCGGTCACCGAGCCGCCCGGTGACGAGCAGCAGCACCGCGAACGTCAGCAGGTAGGAGCTGTTCACCCAGCCCACCGAGGTGATGCTGGTGTCGAAGTCGCGCACCAGCGTGGGCACGGCGATGTTCACGATCGTCGTGTCGAGCATGATCATGAAGAAGCCGAGGCACAGCGCGGGCAGCACGGTCCACGGGCTGCGCCCGTGCAGGTCGACGAGCGCGCGCGGCGCGGTGGTGGCGGACATGGGGTCTCTCCCTCAGGGGCTGACCGGGGCTCAGGTAGCAGGATGCGCCGGGGCACCGACACGGGCCGCCGGGGTGCTGACGGGGGCACCGGCGGTCGCGACGGTGTCCGCGACACGTTCGCCGTCGGCGATGCGCTCGTCGGACTCCCACGGCTCGGGATCGGCCTGGAGCCGGGCGACGACGTCGTCGAGCCATGCGACCTCGGCGGTGAGCATCGCCACCTCGTGGTCGCGGTCGAGGACGAAGCGCAGTGGCAGGCGCCGCTGCTCGTCGAGCCGACTCAGCGCCGCCTCGTTCCATGCCAGCGCCGCCGCCTGCCGATCCCGGCGAGCGACGAGCGCGGCGAGCGCCATCTCCCGCGGCAGGTGCGGCGCCTCGGCGAGGCCCACCGCGAACAGCGGGTACTCCGGGTGGTCGTCGGACAGCAGGCTGACGAGCCGGGGGACGAGCGCCAGCATGCCGGCCTCCGTCGCGCGGTAGGTGGTGCGCTCGGGGCGCCTGCCCTCGCGCTCGGTAGAGACCGCCTCGGCGAGCCCGTCCGCGACCAGCCGCTCGACCGCGTGGTAGACGGAGCCGACGGTCACCCGGGCGAGCCGCGTCTCGCAGCGCTGCTCGAGCGTGCGGAAGATCTCGTAGGGGTGCATCGGCTCCTCGTGCAGCAGCGCGAGGGCCATGACGGCGACGACGGGGAGCTCGGCCATGCTCCGGTTCCCTATATTCCGGTCGGAGTAATTCATGGGAACCATAGGCATGGGCGGCCGAGGCTGTCGAGAGGCACCGGCTTCCCGGCCGACGAGCGACCAACGGCCGTCACGTCGGGCGAAGGGGACGAGTCAGGCCTCGATCCCCTCGAGGAGCTCCGTCACCAGGGCGGCGACAGGGGACCGCTCGGAGCGGGTCAGCGTGACGTGGGCGAACAGCGGGTGACCCTTGAGCGCCTCGATCACCGCGGCGACGCCGTCGTGCCGGCCGACGCGCAGGTTGTCGCGCTGCGCGACGTCGTGCGTCAGCACCACGCGCGACGACTGCCCGATCCGCGACAGCACCGTCAGCAGCACGTTGCGCTCCAGCGACTGCGCCTCGTCGACGATCACGAACGCGTCGTGCAGCGAGCGTCCGCGAATGTGCGTCAGCGGCAGCACCTCGAGCATCCCGCTGTCGAGCACCTCGTCGACGACTTCCCGCGAGACCACCGACGAGAGCGTGTCGAACACCGCCTCGGCCCAGGGGTTCATCTTCTCGGCCTCGCTGCCCGGCAGGTAGCCGAGCTCCTGACCGCCCACGGCGTACAGCGGACGGAACACCATCACCTTGCGGTGCTGACGCCGCTCGAGCACCGCCTCCAGGCCGGCGCACAGTGCCAGCGCGGACTTGCCGGTGCCGGCGCGCCCGCCGAGCGACACGATGCCGATCTCCTCGTCGAGCAGCAGGTCGATCGCGATCCGCTGCTCGGCCGACCGGCCGTGCAGCCCGAACACGTCGAGGTCGCCGCGCACCAGCCGCACCTGCTTGTCCGGCGTCACGCGGCCGAGCGCCGAGCCGCGCGCGCTGTGCAGCACCAGCCCGGTGTGGCACGGCAGGTCACGCGCCGCGTCGCCGGGCTGCAGGCCCGCCGTCAGGTCGAGGTCCGCCAGCGCGACGAGCTCGCCGTCGTACAGCCGCGACATCTGCTGCTCGCTGATGTCGAGCGCGTCCATGCCGGTCCAGCCGGAGTCGACCGCCAGCTCGTGCCGGTACTCCTCCGCGCGCAGGCCGACCGCCGACGCCTTGACCCGCATCGGCAGGTCCTTGGACACCACCGTGACGTCGCAGCCCTCCGCAGCGAGGTTGGCCGCCACGGCGAGGATGCGGCTGTCGTTGTCGCCGAGCCGGAAGCCGGCCGGCAGCACCGTCGGGTCGACGTGGTTGAGCTCGACGCGCAGCGTGCCGCCCTGGTCGTTCACCGGGATCGGGGAGTCCAGCCGGCCGTACTTGACGCGCAGGTCGTCCAGCGCGCGCAACGCGCTGCGGGCGAAGTAGCCGAGCTCGGCGTGGTGCCGCTTGGCCTCGAGCTCGGTGATGACGACGACGGGCAGCACCACGTCGTGCTCGGCGAAGCGGGCGATGGCCTTGGGATCCGAGAGCAGTACCGAGGTGTCCAGCACATGAGTCCGCTTGGCGTCCTCGACGACCTCGACGGGCTGCGTCTTCTTCGTGACCACGGCAGGCTCCCTCCGGCGCACTAGCGCCGCTGCGGGCACCTCGCGCCGACCACCCTGACGGCGGTCCTGCGGCGCTCGGCTGCGGGCTGCGGTCGACCGGCCCCGAGGGGCCGGGCGGCCCCTCCCGTGCGGAGCGGATGCTCCATGGGCTGGCCTCCCGGGAGGTGGCGGGCGCCACCCCTCTACTGCCGGACGGTAACCCCGGCCACCACCACGCCCGGCACGACACGCGCGCGTGTCACGCGCTGTTCACCGCGCTTCAGCCACCGGTTCACGCGTGCCCGCGCGAACGATCACGCTCGCCAGAGCACAGGCTGCTCCGGCACCCATCGGCCCGACGACGCCGCAACGGGTGAGCCGCCATCCGGCGGGTCGCCGCTCGCCGTCCGGTCGTCAGGTGAGCCGCTATCCGGCGGGTCGCCACTCGCCGTCCGGTCGTCAGGCGAGCCGCTATCCGGCGGGGCGCCGCTCGACGTCCGGTC
>CAZFTZ010000049.1:0-6599 GCA_964521875.1 uncultured Cellulomonas sp.
GACGACGCCGTTGCACAGCTGCCGCGGTGTCACGGCGGTCGCGTTGACCGCCCAGAACAGCTTCCGCCAGCGGAAGCCCTCCATGATCGCGTAGGTGAACTCCTCCATCGCGATGCCGATGGCCGCGTTGGCCAGCAGGGCGGGCGCGACGAACTCCGCGTAGCCCACCGGGCCGTGCGGGCCGCTGGCGATCGGCGCGTCGATGAACGCCGCCAGGCCGACGCCGAGGCCCAGCAGGTAGAGCAGCGGCTGCCCCACCGAGCCGACGACGATGGTCCAGCCGTAGGCGCGCATCGCCCGGATCCGCGCCTCGGCGACGTAGAGCGAGCCGAACCGGCGGGGTCGCGCGACGGCGGCCCGCGCCTCGTCGCGCCAGGCGTCGACGTCGCCGGCGGTGGTCACCGCGGTCACTCGACCAGGCTCCGCCCGGTCAGCCGCAGGAACACGTCCTCCAGCGACGAGCGCCGCACCAGGCTGGTCGCCGGCTCCAGCCCGAGCGCCGCGACGTGCTCCAGCAGATCCTCGCCGTGGTCGGTGTAGCAGAGCACCCGGTCCGGCAGCACCTCCACCCGCTCCGCCAGCGGCACGAGCCGCGGGGCGACCTCCTCGTTGCGGCCCGAGCCGAACCGCAGCTCCAGCACCTCGCGCGACGAGTACTGCCGGATCAGCTCGGCCGGGCTGCCCTCGGCCATGATCCGGCCGTGGTCCACGACGACGAGCCGGTCGCAGAGCTGCTCGGCCTCGTCCATGTAGTGGGTGGTCAGCACCAGCGTCGTGCCGCGCTCCTTGAGCCGGAACAGCCGGTCCCACAGCACGTGCCGTGCCTGCGGGTCCAGTCCCGTCGTCGGCTCGTCGAGCATGAGCACGCGCGGCTCGTTGACCAGCGCGCGGGCGATCGTCAGGCGGCGCTTCATGCCGCCGGACAGGTCGTCGGTCTTGGTCCTCGCCTTGTCCTCGAGCTGGGCGAAGGCGACGAGCTCGTCGGCCCGCCGGTGGCACTCGGCCCGCGGGATGCCGAAGTAGCGGCCGTACACGACGAGGTTCTCGTGGACCGTCAGCTCGGTGTCGAGGTTGTCGTCCTGCGGCACCACGCCGAGCCGCGCCCGGATCGCGGGTCCCTCGGTGTCCGGGTTGAGGCCGAGCACCCGCAGCTCGCCGGAGGTGCGCTGGGACACCGCGCCGATCATCCGCATCGTCGTCGACTTGCCGGCGCCGTTGGGCCCGAGCAGCCCGAACGCCTCGCCGGGGGCCACCTCGAAGTCGATGCCGTCGACGGCGACCAGGTCGCCGAACCTCTTGGTGAGCGCGTGGGCCTCGATGACAGGGGATGAGGTCACGGGGATCGAGCCTAAGGCGCGCTGCCGACATCCGTCGCCGCCATCACGGCGCCGCTCGGCCCGCTCGGGCCTGCTCGGGCCCGGTCGGGCGTCGTCGGGACCTGGGCGGCACCTCGTCAGGCGCGCCACCGGGCGAGCGTGCGAGCCAGCGCGCGCCCGACGAGACCGACGACGAGCACGCCCGCACCGATCGCGATCGCCCGCACCGGCAGCGACAGCACCAGCGCCGCGCACGCGAGCAGCCCGACGACCTGCACCCACCGCGGCGACGTCCGTTCCGCACCGGTCTGGGTGAACGCCGCCGCGTGCCCGATGCCGTAGTACACGAGCACGCCGAGCGACGAGAACGCGATGACGCCGGCAAGGTCCACGGTGAGCGTGAGGACCATCACCAGCGCGCCGATCGCCACCTCGGCGACCCAGGGCACCGCGTGCCGCTCGCCCACCCGCGCCAGCGCCGCCGGCAGCTCACGGTCGCGCGCCATCGCGAACGCGGTCCTGCTCACCCCGGCGAGCAGCACCAGCAGCGACCCGGCCGCCGCGACGACGGCCGCCACCCGCACCGCCGGCAGCAGCCACGGCGCCGTCGCGCGTGCCGCGTCCGCGAGCGGGGCCGACGAGCCCGCGGCACCCGCCGGTCCGAGCGAGGCGAGCACCGCGACGCCGACCGCCAGGTACACCACCGCGGTGGCCGCGAGCGCGAGCAGGATCGCACGCGGGATCGTCGTGCGCGGGGTGCGCACCTCCTCGCCGAGCGTGGCGACGCGCGCGTACCCGGCGAACGCGAAGAAGACCAGCGCCGCACCCTGCAGCACGCCGCGTACGCCGCCGGGCACCGGTCCGCGCGGGGCCGCGAGCGCCGGGTCGCCGTGCGTCAACCCGGCCACCACCAGCGCGAGCAGCACGACGAGCACGAGGGCGAGCAGCACCCGCGCCACGCGGGCGGTGCGCTGCACGCCGAGCAGGTTGACCGCGACGAGCGCGACGACGACGAGCGCCGCGACCGGCCGGCGCCACGGGTCCGTCACCAGGTAGGTCGCCACCGTGGTGGCCATCGCGGCGCAGGAGGCGGTCTTCCCGGCCACGAACCCCCAGCCGGCGACGAACCCGGACCACGGGCCCAGCCGCGCCCGGCCGAAGGCGTAGTTGCCGCCGCTGGTGGGCATCACGGCCGCGAGCTGGGCGGTCGACGTCGCGTTCGCCCAGGCGACCAGCCCGGCGACCACCACCGAGACCAGCACCATCCCGCCGGCGGCCGCGCTCGCCGGCCCCAGCACGACGAACACCCCGGCCCCGAGCATCGACGCCAGCCCGACGACCACCGCGTCGCCGGTGCCGAGCCGCCGCGCCAGCTGCGCCCCCATGGGCCGGAGGCTACGTGACGAAGGTGACCGACAGGTGTGGGTGGACTTCTTCGCGCCAGGTGCGGAGAAGTCCACCCGATCACGGTCCGCGACCGTGCCACCCGCACGGCGAGCGGAACACGCCGCCGCGCGGCAGGCTTCTACGACCATGACCATCGAGCTGGGCATCGACACCTTCGGCGACGTCACCGTCGACGCGGACGGGCAGCGGCTGAGCCACGCGCAGGTGATCCGCAACGTCGTCGAGCAGGGCGTGCTGGCCGACGAGGTCGGCCTGGACGCGGTCGGCATCGGCGAGCACCACCGTGACGACTTCGCCGTCTCCTCCCCGGAGATGGTGCTGGCCGCGATCGCGGCGCGGACCTCGCACGTGCGCCTCGGCTCCGCCGTCACGGTGCTGTCCAGCGACGACCCGGTGCGCGTCTTCGAGCGGTTCTCAGAGCTCGACGCGATCTCGAGCGGACGCGCCGAGATCACCGTCGGCCGTGGCTCGTTCACCGAGTCGTTCCCGCTGTTCGGCTACGACCTGTCCCAGTACGAGGAGCTGTTCGAGGACAGGCTGGCCCTGTTCGCGAAGCTGCTCGACGGCGGGCCGACCACGTGGCGCGGCACCACGCGCGCCCCCATCGACGGGCTGACCGTGTACCCACCGGTCGAGCACGGCCGGCTGCGTACCTGGGTGGGCGTCGGCGGCAGCCCGGAGTCGGTGGTCCGCACCGCGCGGTACGGGTTCCCGCTGATGCTGGCGATCATCGGCGGCGACCCGGTGCGGTTCCGGCCGTTCGTCGACCTCTACCACCGGGCGCTCGGGGAGCTGGGGACCGCGGGCGTCGAGGGCGCGGGGCTCGTCGGGCAGCACAGCCCGGGCCACCTGGCGGCGACGGACGACGAGGCGCTGGACCAGCTCTGGCCGCACTACTACCGGATGACGGCCCGTATCGGGCGCGAGCGTGGCTGGCCGCCGCCGACGCGGGAGTCGTTCGAGGACGCCGCCGGGCCGTCCGGCGCGCTGTTCGTCGGCTCGCCGCAGACGGTCGCCGCGAAGATCGTGCGCTCCGCACGGGCGCTCGGCCTGGACCGGTTCGACCTCAAGATCTCCAACGGCGCGCTGCCGGCCGAGCTGACGACGAGGGCGATCGAGCTGTACGGGCGCGAGGTCGCCCCGCTGGTGCGGCAGACGCTGGCGTCCGACGAGCCCGCCGCCTGACCCACCGCGCTCGGCAGCAGCACGTGCCGACTCGGTGCGAAGGTACCGAGCGCGCAGCCCGTCCGGGGGTTCACTGTCCGATGTGACGGCAGCGCAGCGGATCGGCAGCACTCTCGACACCCCGGTGGCGGTGCGGCTCGGTGTGGCGACCGTCGTCGGGCTGCTCGTCGGCGCGCTGCTGACGTGGGCGTCCGGCGCGGCGGCCGCGCTCGGTGGCTGGGCGGCCGCCGGGCTGGTCTACGTGGTGTGGACGATGCTCGTCGTCGTCCCCATGGATGCCGACGGCACCGCGAAGCACGCGGTGCGCGAGGAGCCGGCGCGGGTGGCGGGGCATGCCATCGTGCTGCTCGCGGGGTTGGCGAGCCTGGCCGGCGTGGTCGTCGTGCTCGTCGGAGGCGGGCTGAAGGACCACGCGGTGACAGGAGCCGCGGTGCTGGCTGCGGTCGTCGCGTCCTGGGCGGCGACCCACACGACGTTCGCGCTGCGCTACGCGCGGATGTACTACGGCGGCACGCCGGGCGGCATCGACTTCCACCAGGACGAGCCACCGCGCTATACCGACTTCACCTACCTCGCCGTGACGGTCGGGATGAGCTTCGCCGTCTCCGACACGGACCTGTCGGCGTCGTCGTTCCGCCGCACGGCGCAGGTGCATGCGCTGCTGTCCTACCTGTTCGGCACGGTGATCGTCGCGCTGCTGGTCAACCTCGTGGCGGGGCTGTCGGCCTGAGCGCGACCCGACGAGCGGTGAGGGCGATGCCCGCCGCCAGCACCGCGCAGCCGGCGAAGACTCCTGCCGCCACCGGCACCGGCGCACCGCCGTCCACCGCCCGTCCCAGCACGGCCGCCGCCACCGTCGAGGTGATCGCCGTGGCGACCGCCTCCGCCAGCAGCACCGCCGCCGCGGCGCGGGCCGGCGCCACGCCGTCCGCCTCCTGCGGTACCTCGACCGCCTGGTTGAGCGAGTCGAGGTACACCAGCCCGATGCCGATCCCGGCGACCGCCCAGCCGGCACCGAGCAGCGGCACCCCGCCGGTGGACGGGGCGACGGCCATCGCCACCAGCCCGGCCACCAGGAGCGCGGCACCGAGGGCCGAGCGCCGGGCGTACGCCCGCGGTGCGGACGCGGGGCGCCGGGCCGTCCACAGCCCGACGAGCGCCCACGCCAGTGTGCTGACGCCCAGCACCACCGCGACCGCCCGGGTGTCGCCTCCCAGCACGTCGTGCACCACGATCGCCACGATCGCCTCCGCGCCGAAGAACGCCCCGGTGACCAGGCCCATCGTCGCCAGGGGCGCCGGCCGGCCTCGTCGGGCGACGAGGACGCCCGCCGGGAGCAGCCGTGCCGCCGCGACCAGCGCGACCACCGCCCCGCCCGCGCCCACCAGCACGACGGCACCCAGCGGCAGCGCGCGGACACCGACCAGCGAGAGCGCCGCGACGCCCGCGGCCAGCGCCAGCGCCCACACCAGCGGCAGCGGCTCCTCGGCACCGCCGCCCATGGTCCCCCGGAGCTGGCGCGCCACGACGGCCCGCGCCACCAGCAGCAGCGGCAGGTAGAGCACCAGCGCCCACCGCCAGCCGAGCGCGGTCGCCACCCAGCCCGCGTACAGTGGCCCGACGAGCGACGTCGCGACCCACATCAGGTTGTAGCCGGCGAGCACCATGCGCCGCCACGCCGCCGGCAGCACGGTGACCAGTGCGCCCAACGACACCGCCGCCAGCGCGCCGGACGCCAGGCCGGTCAGCACCCGGCCGGCGACGAACACCGTGACGTCCGGAGCGACGGCGCTGACCACGCCGCCGGCGATGACGGCCGCCGTCAGGAGCAGCAGCAGCCGGTCCACCGGCACGCGCCGCAGCAGCCACGGACCCAGCGGCATGGTGACGAACATCGCCACCTGAGCGGCGCCGGTGATGACGCCGTAGTACTGGTGGGCGTGCAGGTCGGCGGCGACCAGCGGGACGACGGTCGCCAGCAGGTACGTCTGCATGCCGGCGAGCAGCTCGAGCGCGAGCAGCGCCGCGGCGAGCACGCCGTACCGCGGGGTGCGGCCGGCGGTCGCCGCGGGCTCGTCGGACATCGCGGCCATCCTGCCGCGGGCGGGCGGCTACGCGAGGAACTTCGCGAACCAGAACAGCCGGCCCTGCCGCGGCCAGTCATCGCCCACCGGCGCGACGATCCGGTAGCCCGACGACAGGTACAGCCGGATCGCCGGGTAGTACTGCCGGTAGCCGGTGGACAAGGTCACGGCCGACATGCCGCGGGACCGCGCCTCCGCCTCGACCTCGCGCAGCATCAGCCGGGCGACACCACGGCCGCGTGCGGCGGGCAGCACCAGCAGTCGCTCCAGCTCGCCCCAGTCGGCGGGGCGCCCCTCGGGCGGCCCGGACAGCGTCACCGTCCCCACCGGCTCGTCGCCGTCGCGCACGACGAGCACGACGAGGGCGCGCGCGGCCTCGCGCTCGTCGGTGGCGGCCGCGGTCTCGTCGTCGGCGAACCAACCGGTGGCGCCATAGAGGCCGCGCAGCACGTGCGCCATCTCCCGTCGCAGCGCCACGGCCTGCGGGTCGGTCCACGCCAGGCGGTCGACGACCAACCCGTCGACGCCGCCCTCGGCGGGCTCGCGCCGCGGCGGGGGTGCCGTGAGGTCCTTCGCGAACGCACGCGAGGTCGGGTCGTCCTGGTAG
>CAZFTZ010000050.1:0-2548 GCA_964521875.1 uncultured Cellulomonas sp.
CGTGCTGGCCAAGCTGGACCGGACCCTCGACTGGCTGGCCGAGACGTACGTCGACGCGCTCAACTGCGTGCACTACATGCACGACAAGTACGCCTACGAGCGCCTGGCGATGGCGCTGCACGACCGCACGGTGCTGCGCACCCTGAGCTGCGGCGTCGCCGGGCTGTCGGTGGTCGCCGACTCGCTGTCGGCGATCCGGTACGCCACCGTGCACGCGCTGCGCACCACCGACGGGCTGGTGACGGAGTTCGCGGTCGAGGGGGACTACCCGAGCTTCGGGAACGACGACGACCGCGTCGACGAGATCGCGGCCGGCCTGCTGCACACGTTCATGACGAAGATCCGCCGGCTGCCGACCTATCGCAACGCGCTGCACACGCAGAACGTGCTGACGGTGACGTCGAACGTCGCGTACGGCCGGGTGACCGGGTCCACCCCGGACGGTCGTCGGGCGGGGGAGCCGTTCGCCCCCGGTGCCAACCCGATGAACGGCCGCGACACCCACGGCATGCTCGCCTCCGCGCTGTCGGTGGCCAAGCTGCCGTACTCCGACGCGCAGGACGGCGTCTCGCTCACCGCCTCGGTGACGCCCGACGGCCTGGGCCGCACCCGCGAGGAGCGGGTGGCCAACGTCGTCGGCCTGCTGGACGCGTACATGCTGTCCAGCGGCTACCACCTCAACCTCAACGTGCTCGACCGGAACACGCTGGTCGACGCGATGGAGAACCCCGACAAGTACCCGAACCTGACGATCAGGGTCTCCGGCTACGCGGTGAACTTCGTCCGGCTCACCCGCGAGCAGCAGCTCGACGTGCTGGGCCGCACGTTCCATGTGACGGTCTGATGGTCATGAGCACCACTCACGACGGCGCACCCGTCGTCGACCTCGGCACGCCGCTCGTCGGCGGCTCGACGCACCGCACCGCCGGCCAGGGGCTGGCGGGGCTGGTCGACGTCGAGTTCGACCGGCCGGAGCGGCTCGCGGCCTGGCGGTCCGGCGAGCTGGGCTCGCTGCACTCCTGGGAGCTCGTCACCGCGGTGGACGGGCCCGGGACGCGGCTGACCGTGTTCCTCGCCGGCTGCCCACTGCGGTGCCTGTACTGCCACAACCCCGACACGCTCGAGATGCGGCGGGGGACCGACATCACGGCCGACGAGCTGCTGAAGAAGGTGGCGCGCTACCGCGGTGTGTTCCGGGCCACCGGCGGGGGGCTGACCCTGTCCGGCGGCGAGCCGCTGATGCAGCCTGCGTTCGTCGCTCGCGTGCTGCGCGGGGCCAAGGAGATGGGCGTTCACACGACGCTGGACACGTCCGGCTTCCTCGGCGCTGCCGCGACCGACGCGATGCTCGACGACCTGGACCTGGTGCTGCTCGACGTCAAGTCCGGCCTGCCGGAGACGTACACCCGGACCACCGGCCGCGAGCTGGCGCCGACGCTGGACTTCGGCCGGCGGCTGTCGGCGCGCGACGTCGCGATGTGGATCCGGTTCGTGCTGGTCCCCGGGTTGACGGACGCGTGGGACAACGTGGAGGCCGTCGCCGACTACGTGGCGACCCTGTCGACGGTCGCCCGCGTCGAGGTGCTGCCGTTCCACCAGATGGGGCGGGACAAGTGGGAGTCCCTCGGGATGCGGTACGAGCTCGAGGACACCAAGCCGCCGGCGCCCGAGCTCGTCGAGCGGGTGCGCGGGCAGTTCCGCGCCCGTGGCCTCGAGGTCCACTGACCCGGCGGTCCGCCGCTCGCGTCCCGCGCCCGTCTCCCCTCACCACTTCTGTCCCCCGTCCGTTCCGCGCGACGTCCGAGCGGGCTGACACGGCGGTGGCGATGGTGATTTGTGACGAGTATCACAAGCCGTCTGACCTGGTGGTTCGTTGGTCGTGGGACGTTTGTCTCAAGTCATCCCATGTCTCGGTCGTAGGTTGGTGGTGATCCCAAGGGAGGAACGCCATGACGATCACCGAGATCCCGGCAGCCGCGACCGACGAGGTCGCCTGGGACGGGTTCACCGCCGGGCCCTGGACCGACACGATCGACGTCCGGGACTTCATCCAGCGCAACTACACGCCGTACACGGGTGACGCGAGCTTCCTCGCCGGCCCGACCGCCAAGACGCTGCGCATCTGGGACACCCTGGAGCGCGAGTACCTGTCCGTCGAGCGCGCCCGCCGCGTCTACGACGTCGACACCCACACGCCCGCCGACGTCGACGCGTTCCCCGCCGGCTACATCAGCGCGGACGACGACGTCGTCGTCGGCCTGCAGACCGACGTGCCGCTCAAGCGGGCCATGATGCCGAACGGCGGCTGGCGGATGGTCGAGACCGCGATCAAGGAGGCCGGCAAGGAGGTCGACCCCGAGGTCAAGCGGATCTTCACGAAGTTCCGGAAGACCCACAACGAGGCGGTCTTCGACATCTACACCCCGCGCATCCGCGCCGCGCGCTCGTCGCACATCATCACCGGCCTGCCGGACGCCTACGGCCGCGGCCGGATCATCGGCGACTACCGCCGCGTGGCGCTCTACGGGGTCGACGCGCTGATCGCCGC